>DQTK01000021.1 GCA_015662815.1 Aquifex aeolicus
TAAAAATCACTCTTCTTCGTCTTATGAGCTCTTTAAGTAATGCAAAAAGTCTAAAACAGATAGCAGAGATTATTTCTTCCGATGTGGGTATGGCCGTGAAGTTTTTACAGTTTGTAAATTCCGCGTACTTTTTAAGGAGGAAAAAAATAGAAGATATACAGCACGCCGTATCCTACATAGGCCTTGAGAATTTGAAGAAGTTTGTTTTGCTTGTAACACTAAACGAGTATCTCAAACTAGAAAAACCGGAACTGTGGAAAAAATCCCTTATAAGGGCTCATATAGCGGAGGAACTCACAAGACTCTACTCTCCCCAACTTTCAGAAAGAGCATTTTTGGTAGGTTTATTCTCACTCCTCGATGAAATACTGGGAGTTGATATACCGAGTTTCCTTAAAGACCTGAATATAGACGATGAAGTTATAAAAGCTTTTACAGATGAAAACTCACCGCTTAAAAAAATTCTAGAAATATCCGCTCAGTTAGAAGAAGCCGTAAACAAGAGTCCCGAAGAACTGGATAAAGTAGTTTCGGAAATATCCATAGAAACTAATATAGCCGAGATAGATCTGGTAATAATCGCAAAAGAGGCAAAAGAGAAAGTAGAAAAATTAATCAAGATTTAGAAGGTATTCCGCTTTCTTTCTCGTAAGGCCAAATTAGGATTCCACCCGCTAAGTTATAAGCTTCGTACCCCATCTGCCTTAAGAAGTAAGTTACAAAGGCACTTCTCTCACCGCTTCTACAATAAACAATGTACTTCTTATCCTTAGGAAGGTTTTGAAAAGCGTATCTGAGTTCATCGAGAGGAATCAGCGTTGAGTTAGGAATCCTTACCTGTACATGTTCCTGAGGTGTTCTTACATCTAAGAGAACCACATTATCTTTTTCTTCCTCAAGTATTTTCTTAGCTCCTTTAGGTCCTACTTCAGGCACATTCATAAACATCACTTGACTTTCATACCTTCTTTTACTTCAACGGGATTGTTGTTTTCGTCTACAAATATCAATTTTGGGTTGTAGTTCTTTAGTTCTTCCTCATCATAGTAAGCATAGGATGCAATAATTATAAGGTCACCCTTATGTCCGAGTCTTGCAGCAGCTCCGTTTAGCTTTACCTCACCAGAGTATCTGGGAGCAGGTATTACATAAGTCTGAAATCTGGCACCGTTGTTTATATTGTAAACATCAATCCTTTCAAAAGGCTTCAAGTCTGCCAATTCCATTAGATACTCATCGAGGGAAAGACTCCCTTCGTAGTGAAGGTCTGCATCCGTTACTGTAAGTCTGTGAATTTTGGACTTAAGCATAACTCTCTGCATCTTGACCTCCACAGTATATTAAGAATATGCTAATAAAAATATAAAACAAGCTTATCTTAAAAGTAGACAAATTGAAAGTAAAAAAGTACACTTTCCCTTTACCTTTTCGGATTTTTTAAACAGGCTCAAGTATTGCTAGAAGAATCCCTTGACTGTTAGCAGCTTTGCTTAAAAAAGCCGGCGGTGGGATTCGAACCCACGACCTCAGGCTTACGAAGCCCGCGCTCTACCGCTGAGCTACGCCGGCTAATTATAAAAGTTTATAATATTTTAAGAAACTGCTTCAAGAGGTCTATTCAAGAGTTATACCTTTCTAAAAAAAGCGATATTCTACATAGCTATGAAGAGAACTAGGTTTTCCTCTTATGAAGATTACAGGGAACATTTTAGGAAACTTATAAATCTTGAGAGGAAAGCCCAAATAGAGCTTCACCTCAAGGAAATGAAAGTACTTAGCGGGAAGGAAAGGGAAAGAAGAGGCAGGGCTATTCTCAACTTAAGAGCTAAACTCTTAGGAAGAGGCTTAGGAGGTATTTACTTAGTTAGGTATTCACGTACAGAAGGTGTTCCTAAAACGGAAATTTCTGTAGGAGATGTTGTTCTTGTGAGTATAGGAAAACCTACCGGCAAAGAGGTTCAAGGAACTGTAGTTGAAAAAACTAAGTATTATCTGGTAATAGCGTTTACGGAAAAGCCTCCCTCTTATGCTCTAGGAAAGAGTATAAGGGTAGATCTGTTTTCAAACGAAGTCACCTTCAAAAGAATAGAGGAAGCTCTTAAGTATTTTAAGGAACATCCATTAAGAGATTTCATTATTGGAAATAAGCTTTCAAAAAGGCATATTATTTAATACTAAGTATGAAAGTAAAGATTAAGAAATTCAGGAATGGTGAATTTCTTTGGGAAGAGTATGAAATAGATGGAGAAGGGAATACAGTTCTTGAAATTCTTCAAAAGATAAAAGAGGAAAAAGACCCTACGCTTTCCTTTAGAGCTATGTGCAGAGCCGGCATTTGTGGTACATGTGCTGTCAAAGTTAATGGCCAGCATAAGCTTGCTTGTAGCACGAGGGTTTACAGCGATATTACTTTGGAACCTGTTGATGTAGCTCCCACGATAAAAGATTTAATCGTTGACCACAGTTTTATATACAAGAAGCTCAAAGAAGGAAAAGTATGGTTTGAAGTACTCCCAACAAATGTTCCTTTAAAGTCCAATGAATTGAAAAATACAGAAAAAAGCTGGGATTGTATACTTTGCGGTATATGTAATTATGTATGTCCTGCAATCCAGGAAGATAAAAATTTCGGACTGCCTTCAACTTTTACTAAAGCCTATGGTGTAATTTTCGACAAAAGAAACGCAAAGGGAGATGAAAAGTTAAAGGATTTAGTCCCATTAAATATACAAAGCTGCACTCATTGTAAAAATTGCACATTTTCATGTCCTAAAGAATGTAATCCAGAACTTTTAATAAATATTCTGGAAAATACTATGGTAAGGTATGGTTTAATTAGAAAAAAGGAGCAAGATTTTGGATTTTTAGGTTTCTAAAATGGCAGCAGAAAAAAAGGTACTATCGAAGGCGTCTAAAGCTACCCTTCTCATACTTTCAATGCCTGAAGAAGTGAGTATTAACATAATAAAAGAACTATCGGAAGAGGAAATACAGAAGTTGTTTAACCTTGCAAAAGGACTTGAATCAGTTTCAGAAGATGAACTGGAAGCAATAGCGGAGGAACTCCTGAGTGAAATTAAAAAGGTGGGTAGAAAAGTAAGAGACCCCGAGGAGTTTATAGAATCCCTGAAAAAAGTTCTTCCTCCCTCTCTTATGGAAAGATTTAAGGGTATACTGGAGCTGGGAAACGTTGAAAAGATTCTCAAAGAGATAGAAAAAGTAGATAGTAGAATACTTGCAAGTCTTATACGTAATGAACATCCTCAAACAATAGCATTATTTTTATCCCAGCTGAGTCCTAAAAAATCTGCAGAGATACTTCAGAACCTTTCAGATGATTTGAGAAAGGAAGTCGTGAAGAGAATAGCGACTCTTGAAAATATAAACATTCAATACGTAAGAGAACTGGCGGAAATATTGCTCGAGGAAATTCGTTCATTGGGAATAAAAAAGGCTTTGAAGCTAGAGGGTACATCTGTTGCAGCAGAATTGCTCAACTCCTTAGACAAGGAAACCAGAGAGTTGATTCTTCAAACCATAGGTCAAGAAGACCCTATCCTTGAGGAGAAAATCAGAGAGAAGATGTTTACCTTCGAAGATATCAGAAAGCTTTCAGATAGAGATATTATAGAAGTGCTTAAAGTGGTAGATAAGAATGCACTCATGATAGCCTTAAAAGAGGCTCCCGAAGATATTAAACAGAAGTTCCTATCAAATATGTCCAAAAGAGCTGCAAAACTATTCCTTGAAGATATGGAAGCCTTGGGACCTGTTAAAAAGTCAGAAGTTGAAAAGGCTCAAAAACAAATCGTTAACATTATCCGTAAAATGATAGATGAAGGTAAAATCGAAATAGGGGAATAAACTTTGAAAAATTTTTTATTTAAATTTTATAAATAAGTATTTACTTACGGAGGTAGAAAAAATGACCATTACCCAATATCTCACAGAAGAACATAGAAAGTGTGATTCGGTTTACGCCGATGTTGAAAAAGCTGTAAGCGAAGAAGAATGGGAAAGAGCCGAAAAGCTTTTTAAGGAGTTTAAGGAAAAAACCCTATTACATTTCCAAAAGGAAGAGGATATTCTATTTCCGGAATTTGAACAGAGAACTGGAATAGTTATGGGCCCCACACAAGTGATGAGAATGGGCACAATCAAGCAAGGGAACTTCTGGAAAGAATGGAAGAAACCTTAAAAAATAAAAATAAGGACGAATTCCTCTCCTTAGGTGAATCCCCGATGATATTAATACAGCAACATAATATGAAGGAAGA
>DQTK01000143.1 GCA_015662815.1 Aquifex aeolicus
AAAGGATTTAATTGAACGGGAGAGGTTAAACCCTGAAGCTCTTGAGTTTATAAAGGAATATATAAAAAAGGAAAAAAGCTAAAAAACTAAGCAACAGCAAATTCTTTATTGAGGAATCTTTTCCACGTGCTTGGCATCCTTAACAGTTCTTCCTCAGCTATTTTTTTAACTTGTTCTTCTAAACCTTTTACATCTTTTTTGGTTCTAACTTTAACATCACAGACCTGAGGTTCGTTTATGGGTTTTCCTATCTGTGAAACAAGATAACAATAAGCCTCTTCTACTTCTTCTATTTCTCCTACAACCCTATCAGCTATTACATTGGCAACTACATTGTAAATCTTACCTATATGAGACACAGGATTTTTTCCAGCAGCTGCTTCTAAGCTCATAGGTCTGTAGGGAGTTATAAGCCCATTTACCCTATTTCCTCTTCCTACCTGTCCATCATCTCCCTGTTCTGCAGACGTTCCCGTTACAGTTATGTAAACACTTTCCCTTTCGGGGTCATCAGCTGTATTTACAAATACCTCTACTTCTCTATTTGTAAGCCCTCTCGCCATTTCTTCAACTGTTTTTCTGATGAATTCCTTTTTTTCTAAGTAATCCTGAAGGTTTTCAACGTATTTGCTTACAAATGCACAAGCAATTGTTATCCTAATCTTTTCCTTTATTCTTACACCCATAACCTTTATGTCTTCACCCACATAAGGGTGTTCATCCTTGAAAGAGGGAGCGTTGAGTAGTTGTTCCGTTTCAAAAACTATTCTTTCAAGGTCATCAAGAGGTGCATAACCTACTCCAAAAGACGTGTCGTTTGCGAGGGGAACCTCACCTTTTTGTTGAAACCTCAGGAATAAGTCTACTAGGTCTTTACTTCCGGGCTTTATTCTCGGCTTTATTATTACATGTTTATCTGGGTCGAGATTTCTTATATTTTCCTTTATCCACTGCCTTGTAACTTCTACCGCAAGTTCTTCCACAGGAAGAGTTTTTCCCTCAAGTTCCTTTAAAGCTCTTCCAACTAAGTATATTTCTATCGGGGATATAACTTCTCCTCCTCCGAAAACCGGATTAGCCTCTCCGCCCACCAGCAGAGCCTTATCAACGTTATGGTGCATTATTGCTCCAAAACGTTCCATGTATAGTTTGGAAAGTGTTACCGATAGCTCCTCCGCTAAATTATCACACATTGTATCGGGATGTCCTATTCCTTTTCTTTCAACAATTTCAGCATCTTGTCCGTAAACAGGCTCAAAGGTCATAGGGGAAACAACTATGTTTTTCAATCCTGTACCTCCTTTAAGGAAAATGTGAACTTAATAGTATACACCTCTTATTTACTTTATAACATCTTCTATAATTCCTCCTCCTAAAAGGATATCACCGTCGTAAAAAGCTATTACCTGTCCGGGAGTGATTCCCCTTACATTCTCCTTGAATTTCACTACATATCCATCTTTCCTTTTTTCTATATTTTCCACAGGAGTAGGTTTATGTCTGTACCTTATTTGAGCTTCAACATTCTCCCACTTTTCCATAGGTACATGAAAGTTTATATCTTTCACAAAAAGTTTATCGTTGTAAAGGTATTTCTCTTCACCCACAACCACGGTGTTAGTCGAAGGGTCTATATCTATGACGTAGACAGGTTTTCCGTAGGAAACTCTGAGCCCTCTTCTCTGTCCTATGGTAAATCTATAAAACCCCTCATGCTCTCCCAGAACCCTTCCCGATATGTGTTTGATAACTCCCCTTCTTTTACCTGTAATCTCTTCAAGATATTCGCCGGGAGACTTACCCATAAGAAAACAAACTTCTTGAGAATCCCTCTTTTGAGCTACCTCAAGACCGTACTTCTCAGCTATTTCCCTCACTTCCTCTTTCGTTAAGTCCCCTAAAGGAAACATTAAAAGTCCGAGGTCTTCCTTTTTAACTAAAGACAAAAAGTAAGTTTGGTCTCTGCGCTTGTCCTTTGGTCTTTCAATTACTAAACCGTGCCTTTCATACTCGGTGAGCCTTGCGTAATGCCCGGTTGCCAGCTTGTCTATTTCTGCAATCTGTCTTAAATACCTTGCGAAGAAACCTGTTTTTACCTCTCTATTACATATAGCACAAGGATTAGGAGTTCTGCCCTTTAAATACTCCTCTACGAAGTAGTCTATTACTTTGTTTTTAAAAATTTCTTCCCAACTAAAAACTATATGGGGAATTCCCAATCTTTTTGCTACCCTTGCTACGTACTGAACATCTTTTGGAGAACAGCATACGTTATGGGTTTCGCCTACTTCACAAACATCTGCGGTGTGAAACCTCAAAGTAACTCCTATAACTTCGTATCCTTGCTCCTTTAAAAGGAGCGCTGTAACACTACTGTCTACTCCTCCACTCATTCCTACAGCAACTCTCATCAAAAGATATAAGATAGTCTTAAAATTTAACTATATGAGTGGATACTATGTGATTTTAATAACTACTCCCGTGGATAAAGGAGAAGAGATAGCAAATTTCATAATCGAAAATAAACTCGGAGCGTGCGTTAATGTGGTAAAAGAAGTAAAGTCGATTTACTGGTGGAAGGGGAATATAGAAAAAGACACCGAAGCTCTTCTAGTTGTAAAAACATCTGTAGAAAAATTTAATCAGCTCATGAGAGAAGTAAGGAAAATACATCCTTATACAGTTCCCGAAATTATAGCTCTGCCGATAGTAGCGGGAAATCCCGAATATTTGAAATGGCTAGATGATAGTCTGGCATGAGACCTTTAAAGCTTGAACTGAAAGGTTTTACCGTATACAGGAAACCTCAAACAATTGACTTTTCAAAGCTTAGATTTTTTGTAATACAAGGAAAAACCGGAGCCGGGAAAACGAGCATAATTGACGCCATAACTTACGCACTTTACGGTAAAGTTCCACGATACGGCTCTACAAAGGCTAAAAAGTATGTTCTCTCAAAAGGCGAAAGAGAACTGAAAGTTTCCCTTGATTTTTCTATAAAGGGAAGAAAATACAGAATAGAACGCTACTACCGAGCTTTTCCCGAAGACAATCAAGTTAGGGTTTACGAAGAAGGAAAGAGACTAAATATAAAAGAACCTCAGATAGAAAAATGGCTTCAACAGATTTCAGGAATAGACTACGAAACTTTCACTAAGGTAATACTTCTCCCTCAGGGAGAATTTAATAAATTCCTGAAAGAGGGTAAAGAAAGGAAAAATCTTTTAATTAAACTTCTCGGACTAGAAGAACTTGAAAAAATAAGCAAACTCGCAGGGGGAGAATTCAAAAGCCTTGAGGGAAAAAGGGAAGCTCTGAAAAAGGAATATGGACTCATAAAGGAGTATTCGCCTCAGCTCAAAGAGAGACTCCAAAAGGAGCTTCGGAATTTACAGCTCCGACTTGAAGAACTAACAAAAAAAGAAGAACAAATACGCGAGGAACTCAGAAAATCCAAGGAAAAGAAAGAACTCTATGAAGAATATAAGCGGGTTTTAAAGGAATATGAAAGTTTAGCGGAAGAGAAGGAAGAAATAGAGTCCCTCAAAGAAAAGCTTGAAATTTCGCGTAAAGTATCTCCATACGTACCGATAGCCAAAAGGATAGAAGAAATAGACGAAGTTTTATCGAAGATAAAACTTAAGAGACAAAAACTGTTAAAGGAGCACACTATCTTATCGCAAGAGCTTAAGAATTTAAAAGAGGAAGAGAAAAGATTGCAAGCGGAAAAAGAAAAAGCAGAAGAGTATAGAAATAGGGAAAAGGAGATAGAGTTAATCCTCAAAAAACTTTTGGAGATAAAGGAATACATATTAGAAGTTGAAACTCTGCAAAAAGAAAAGGAAGAAGTAGAAAAGGAGTTTCAGAAAACAAAGAAGAAGTATACAGACCTTACAAAAAGAGTTGAGAAAGGAAGGAAGATTATAGAAGAAGAGGAGAGGAAATTAAAAAGTATTGAGGAGAGATTTTCCGAGGAGGAATACACCTCTCTGAAAACAAAGGAAAGACTTTTAAAGGAACTGGAAAAGAAAGAAAAAGAACTTCAAGAGAAAGAGATTGAGTATGAAACCTTAAAAGGAAAACTAGATACTCTTTACAAAAAATATACAAGGGTAAAAAAAGAGTTAGAGAAAGCGGAAGAAGAGTTGAAAAAGAGAGAACTTTATTATCACGCTCACATGGTCTCTTCCTATTTATCCGAAGGGGATGTTTGTCCGGTTTGCGGCGGAACCTATAGAGGGGGCTTTAGCCATTCGATAGAACTCGGTGATATTAGCGAACTAAAAGCTAAAACCGAAAAGCTTGAAAGGGAAGAGAAAGAACTCGATAAAAGACTTGAACTCCTAAAGCAAAAACTATCCATTCTTTCCGAAGAAATCCAAAAACTTGGGGAAGAAATAAGTGAGTATAAAAGGGAAATCCCAGAAAACCTCAAAAGTAGATTAAGCGAACTTGAAAAGTTAAAAGTTTTAAAAGAAAAATCGGAAGAAAAACTTAAGCTATACAGGCAAAAGCTCGATGAAAGAATAAAGCAGAGGGAAGAGGTATACGATAGTCTTTCCCGTTTGCAAAACCGTTTAAATATTTTAGAAGAAAAGATAAAGGAAAGATTAAAAAAGATAAAGGAATTTAAGGAGTTTTACAATTGCGGAAACATATCAAAGTGCGAAAAGGAGTTAAAAGAAGAACTGGAAAGCATAAATAACCTTCTTAAAAACTTAGAAAAAAAGGAAAAAACTTTACAGGAAGAGATAGAAAGGATATCCTTAAGAAAATCAAAAATAGAAGGTGAGCTTTCTGAAGTAGTTAGGAATATAGAACTCCTCGAACAAGAAAGGAGGGAAAAATTAAACAATTTAGCTAAAATCTATGAAATTGTAAAATCTCCACAAGAGATACTTAATCTTTATTTAGGAGAAAAAGAGAAAATACTGGAAGAAAGAATAAAGGATTTTGAAGAAAAGAGTAAAGTTCTTAGTGTAAAAAAGAAAGAACTCGAAGAAAAAGCAAAACTTTACGAAGATATAAAAGACTATGAAGATGTAGAAGAGGAGTATTTAAGATTAAGAAAGGAAATTGATAATCTTTCAAAAAAGATAGGAGAGATTAAAAAGGAAATAGAATACGTTGAAGAAAAAGTAAAGAGAAAGGAAGAAATAGAGACAGAACTCAAAGATATAGAAAGGAAACTCCAGATTTACTCCATTATAAAAACCGACTTTAGGGCGGATAGATTTCAGAAGTATGTAGCTGAAATAATGCTGAGAAAAGTAGTAGACCGTGCAAGTGAATACTTTTACAAGTTCACAGGCACATATTTCTTTGAACTTGAAAAAACATTAGGAAGTAGAGATAGAGATATCGTTGTGGTGGAGACTACTACAAATCAAATAAGACCGGTAAGTAGTTTGAGCGGCGGAGAAACATTCTTGGCAAGTTTGTCCTTAGCTTTCGGAGTTAGCGATATACTCTCCGGCAATGCAAATCTTGAAAGCCTTTTTATAGATGAAGGTTTCGGAAGTTTAGACCAAGATATGAGAGAACGTGTAAGCGAAATACTCGAAGCTATAAAGACCAATGTAAATAAAATGATAGGTATAATATCCCACATTCCAGATTTTGCAGAAAGATTTTCCGAAAGGATAATAGTAGAGAAGAAGGGGGACTTTTCGGAAGTAAAGGTAATACTTTAAACGACTACTCTTATACCCATTTCTTCCAATTTATCGAGCAACTTTGGAGTTATTCTTACTTTGAAATCGGGAGAAGGTATCATGTCAACAATTTTCTCTCCCACATCAAGACTTATTAATAGGCTATACCCTTCACTGTCGTAGTTTTCCTCAATTAGCTCCTTAAACCTTTCAAGAACTCCGTTTAAGGCTTGTTCCTTAGTGATGAATACCCTTAAAATGTTATTGGTTTCCTTTGAATACTCTTCGGGGGTATATAACTCTTTACAAATGAACTTTAGGGTTTCCGTTTCTAAATCTTCTTCTACAAAGCCCTTTATAACGATTACTCTATCTTCTTCCAATAGCTGATTGAATTCTTCGTAGGTCCCCGGAAAAACTATAGCCTCAATTATTCCTGTCCTATCAACCAAGTTAAAACCGGCCATATAGTCTCCGTTTTTTGTCCTCTTTACCTTCAGTTCCGTGATAACACCCGCTACAACCACATCTTCTCCTCTTTCTACCTCTTCTAAGTCCTCAATAGGAGTAAACTTTCCTTTTAAAATCTTATCGTACCTATCTATAGGGTGTCCCGAAATGTAAAAACCGAGGACTTCTTTTTCAAGTTTTAAAGGGTCTAAGGTTTCTGCGGTTTTATCCGATTCTTCTTTTTTTAAGATTCCGAAAAGAGAGTTTTGAGCCATTGCCATAAGATTTTTTTCTGAACTTGCAACCTTTACAAGGAGTTCCTCTCTTTTTCTACCGGTGTAATCAAAGGCACCGGCTTTAATCAGAGCTTCAATAACCTTTTTGTTAATCTTCCTATTTCTGGCTTTCATCGTAAAGTCAGCTAGATTTTTAAAGCCTTTATACTTTTTTCTCGCTTCTACTATAATTTGCGCTGTTTCTTCTCCCACGCCCTTTATTCTTGCGAGCCCAAACCTTATTTTCTTTCTCCCTTCAATGGTAAAACCCACCTCGCTTTTATTTATATGGGGCGGCAATATTTCAAAGCCAAATAGCTTAGCATCTTTGAGTAGATTCAGGAATTTATTGTCGTTCTTTTCGGTGGTAAGTTTGACCGCAAAAAATTCCGCAGGGAAGTGAGCTTTTACATATGCAGTCCAGTAAGAAATATACCCGTAAGCTACAGAGTGAGACTTGTTAAAAGAGTATGAAGCAAACTTCTCTATATCTTCCCATAACTTTTTTATTTTATCCTCGGGATAACCTCTTTCCACAGCTCCACGGATAAATTTGTCCTTCATCTGAACCATTAAATCAGCTTTCTTTTTACCTATTGCCTTTCTGAGAGTATCGGCTTCACCGGGAGTAAAACCTGCAAGTACTTGGGACATTTTCATTACCTGTTCTTGGTAAACGATAACTCCGTAGGTTTCCTTAAGAACGGGTTCAAGCTCATCAAAGGGATACTCCACAGGTTCCTGACCGTGCTTTCTCCTTATGTAAGTATCCACCAGACCGCTTTTAAGCGGTCCCGGTCTATACAGTGCAAGGACTGCAACTATATCGTCAAAGTTGTCAGGTTTTAACTTCTTAAGAAGCTCTTTCATTCCTCTACTTTCGAGCTGAAACACTCCTGTTGTTTTTCCTTCCTGAAGCAGTTCGTAAACTTTGGGGTCATCGAGAGGAAGCTCCAAAAAGTTTATCTCTACTCCGTGTCTTTCTTTTATAAGTTCCTTCATGAGTTTTAGCTCTGTGAGAGTTTTCAGACCCAAAAAGTCCATTTTCAGGAGTCCAAGTTCCTCCAGTTGAACCATATCGTACTGGGTAGCCACTTGTTCGTCCTTATCGTAGTAAAGAGGTACAAGTTCGTGAAGAGGTTTTGGAGCTATAACTACTCCCGCTGCGTGGAGGGAAGTATGTCTTGTAAGACCTTCGAGCTTCAAAGCTGTTTCTACCAGTTGTTTGATTTCCGGATTTTCTTCACACATCTTTCTGAATTTCTGAACGTTGTCCTCTATATCCGTTCTGTGTTTTCCATATTTTTCAAGGAGTTCTTCTATTGGAGTAATATACATTTCCTCGAGGGTAAGCCAGGTTCCCTGAACATCTCCTTGTG
Organism: Aquifex aeolicus; assembly: GCA_015662815.1. GTDB lineage: Bacteria > Aquificota > Aquificia > Aquificales > Aquificaceae > Aquifex > Aquifex aeolicus_A. The sequence continues at coordinate 7,759 of DQTK01000143.1, forward strand.
GAATCAGTTTTGCCAATTTGTCCGCGGTCGAATAGGGAAGTCCCATAGCACGGGCTACGTCTCTGAGGGTTTGTTTTGCTTTCATTATGTTGTAGGTAATTATCTGAGCAACGTTTTCCTTTCCGTATTTTTCCCTTACATACTCAATAACTTTTTCCCTGTTATCTTGGCAAAAGTCTACATCTATGTCAGGCATAGATACTCTATCGGGATTTAGAAATCTTTCGAAAAGAAGACCGTGCTTTATCGGGTCAACATCGGTGATCCCTATGGCATAGGCTACCAGAGACCCTCCTGCACTTCCTCTACCGGGTCCCACGGGGATATCGTTCCTTTTAGCCCAATTTATGAAATCTTGTACAATCAAGAAGTAGCCTGCAAATCCCATTTTGTTAATTACTTCCAGTTCGTATTCCAGTCTTTCCCAGTACTCTTTTGTGTCCTTCGCTTGTCCTTTTTCTATTCTTTGCCTTAAACCTTTTACCGCCAGTTCCCTCAGATGCTCTTCTAAAGTTTTATGGGCGGGGACTTCGTATTTCGGGAGGAGGTATGAAGAGTTTTCAAAAATTTCAAAACTATCTGTAACCTTTTCTGCAACTTCTAGTGTATTCAGTAGGGCTTTTTCCCAACCTTCGAATTTACCTTCAAACTTTTTCCACATATAATTTGCATCCGCAAAATGCAGGTCTTCATTGGAACATTTGAAACCTCCGGATGTTATTTCATGAATAGTTTTCTTCATCTGTAGTGCCATCAATACGGTATGGGCATATCTATCCTCCGGATTGAGGTAATGGGCATCCTGAGTAGCTATGAGCTTAACATTGTACTTTCTGGCTATTTCTATTAAGTTTCTATTGGCAACCTCCTGTTCCGGTATATTGTTTGCCTGTAATTCAATATAAAGGTCTTCTCCGAATATGTCCTTAAATTTCTTTACCCACTCTTCTGCCTTTTTAAGCTCGTTTATAGAAGCGTAGTAGGTGGGCACACCTTTAAGACAAGCCGTAAGGGCTATTAGTCCCTCTCCGTACTTTTCAAGTAGCTCATAATCTATTCTCGGTTTATAGTAAAAACCCTCTTTATAGGCTAAAGTGGAAAGCTTCATTAGGTTCTCAAGCCCTTTATCATTTTTTGCTATCAGTATTAAGTGGTGGTTATATCTGTCAGTTATGTTATCTTCCGAAGCTTTACTTCTTCTATCAAATCTAGAGCCTGTGGTAAAGTAAGCTTCCATACCTATTATGGGTTTTATATTCTCAGCTTTAAGGGCTTTATAAAACTTGTATGAACCGAATAGGTTTCCGTGGTCTGACATTCCAACAGCTTTAAAACCGTACTCTTTAGCCTTCTTCACTAACTCGTCTATTTTTATTGCACCGTCGAGCAGTGAAAACTGGGTATGGAGATGTAAGTGAACGAATTCCTTATTCATAGATAAAGATTTTAGTTTAATGAAGGATTTCTATAAAATGAGCTTTCCTATGCTCTGGGTTTCTCCGAGAACTTCTCCAGAAATTCCTCACACCACTTGGAAATACTTCCAGCTCCTAAAAAGAGAATCACATCTCCTTCCTCGTGCAAGTTCACAAGTTTTCCAAAGGCTTCTTCCTTATCCTTTACAAAGATACCTCCGCTTTCCGCAGCAAGGTGTTTTGCATCAACCCCGTAAATGTTTTCCTCACTCGCGGGGAAGATATCAGTTATCAGAAGTTTTTCTATCTCTTTCAGAGCTTTTGCAAAGTCCGAAAAAAGATAATAAGTCCTTGAGTACCTGTGAGGTTGAAAAACAACGAGTAGCTTTCTATCAGGGTATATTTCCCTGAGGGAACTTATTACGGCTTTTATTTCCGTAGGGTGGTGTCCATAATCATCGTAAACGGGAGAGCCTCTAAAAAGCCCTTTTAAATCCAGTCTCCTTTCCGCATTCCTGAATTCTTCTAAGGATTTCTTAATTATCTCGAATGGGATTTCCAGTTCCAAGGCTACACCTACGGATGCAAGAGCATTGTAAACGTTGTGTTTTCCCGCTATGCCAAGATGGATACTTCCTAGTTCTTGACCTTTGTACTCCACGTCGAATTCGTACCTTCCCTCTTTTAACCTTAGGTTTTTTCCCATTACCAATGCTTTATTTTCTATACCGTAAGTGATTACTCTTTCGTGGGATTTCTCCACTATTTCTCTTAATGTTTCATCATCGGTATTTACCACCGCAAAACCGTAAAAGGGAATGCAGTTTATAAACTTTTCAAAAGCTATTTTAATCTCATCGAAATTCCTATAAAAATCCAAGTGTTCACGATCTACGTTAGTCACGACCGCTACAGCAGGTGAGAGTTTTAAAAAAGAGCCGTCACTTTCATCTGCCTCTGATATTAGTATATCTCCTTTACCTAGTTTAGCATTAGTCCCCAGTCTCTTTAACCTTCCCCCCACTATTACCGTAGGTTCAAGACTAGCATTTATAAGTATTTCCGCTATCATAGAGGTTGTTGTCGTTTTACCGTGACTCCCGCTCACAGCTATACCTTCCTTTAGTTTAAAAAGTTCCGCAAGCATTTCTCCCCTTGGAATTACAGGGATATTTCTTTTTCTCGCTTCCTGTATTTCCGGATTATCTTCTTTCACTGCGGAGGAGTAAACCACCACCTGTGCATTGCCCAAGTTCCGCGGACTGTGCCCTATAAATATCTTTGCTCCCTTCCTTCGGAGTAGTTCTATATTTTTATTTTCTTTAATGTCGGAACCAGAAACTTCGTAGCCCATTTCAAGGAGTATTTGGGCTATACCACTCATCCCTATACCGCCTATTCCGATAAAGTGAAACTTCCTTATTTTTTCTCTAAGCATTAGTCAATCCTTAAAACCACTTTTCCAAAATGTTTAGAAGCTTCCAAATACCCGTGGGCTTCCGGAGCATTTTTCAGAGAAAATACCCTATCAACCACGGGTTTATACACTCCTCTTTCGAAGAGCTCAGCTATTTTGAAGAGATGGGCTTTACTTCCCATATAAACCCCTAAAAGTTCTATCTCTCTTACAAAGGCGTACCTTATATCTATTTCAGCCTTACTCCCCGTTGTAGTTCCAAAAAACACCAGTTTACCTCCTTTTCTAAGCATCTGGACACTTTTCCAGAAGGTTGCCTCGCCTATGTGATCTACCACTATGTCTACTCCTTCTTTGAATAACTCCCTCACTTTCTTTACGACATCTTCCTCATAGTGGTTTATCACAACATCTGCTCCCAGTTCTTTACACTTTTTCATCTTTTCATTACTCCCCGCGGTGGCTATAACAAACGCTCCGAAGGATTTGGCAACCTGAATTGCCGCCACACCCGTTCCCGAAGACCCTGCCCATATAAAAACCCTGTGATAAGGCTTTATATTTCCCTTATCAACCAATGCATTCCATACAGTCAGATAAGTTAAAGGAAAGGAAGCTGCCTCCTCAAAACTGAGGTTTTCAGGTTTTCTAATTACATTCCTTTCAGGAACAACTACGTACTCTGCATAGCCTCCTTTACTCCTTAGCCCCAGAATATCGTAATCCCTACAGTGGTTATCTTTACCTGTTTGACAATCCCAGCAAACTCCACAGGAGAGCCCGGGAGCTACTATAACTTCATCCCCTTCTCTTACGCTTTTGACCAAAGAACCTACTTTCTCTACAACACCACTTACATCCGAACCCAAAATGTGTGGGAGCTGAGGTTTAACGGCTAAAGCACCTATTCTGACCCAAATATCAAGATGGTTCAGAGCTACAGCCTTTACCCTGATTAAAACTTCGTTCTCCTTAGGCTCAGGTGTTGGAAAATCTTCCACGTATTTTAGATTTTCTGGACCGCCGAAATCGTCAAGTAAAACGGCTTTCATAATAAGAATTTTAACCGTATTAGCATTTAATCTTTAAGCGTTAGTATCTATTAAGAAAAGTGGTTGTCCGTATTCAACAGTTTCTCCGTTTTCCACCAGTATTTTCTCAACCCTTCCCCGTACATCACTTTCAATCTCGTTCATAACCTTTAAAGCTTCGATAATGCACAGAACCTGTCCCGGAGAGACTATATCACCTACTTCAACAAAGGGAGGAGCTCCCGGAGCGGGAGAACGGTAAAAAGTTCCCACTAAAGGACTTTTGATAACGTGGTATTTTTTTTCTTGTTCACGGATATCCTCGGAAGGAGGCAGTATTTCAAGATGTTTAAACTCTTCGTCTCTTTTAGTTTCCTTTAAGAATTTTACAGATTCCTGCGGTTGGAGTTCTTTATAGGTTTCTATGTGTATTCGTAAATCTCCCTGTTCGATCTTTAAACTTCTAATGTTAGAGTTCTTAACTAGCGCTATTAATTCTTTTATAAAGTCTTTGTCCATCATTTTGACTCTTTAACTCTTTCTATGTAAGCTCCAGTTCTTGTATCAACCTTTACTATATCACCCTCTTTTACGAAAAAGGGAACCTGAATAACAGCACCGGTTTCCAGTTTTGCAGGTTTCGTTCCACCTGCTTGAGTATCCCCTTTAAAAGCGGGTTCTGTTTCTACAACTTCCAGTTCTACGTGTTTAGGAAGTTCTATTCCTATGGGTTGGTTTTTATAGAAAAATACAATAACCTCTAGACCTTCTTTTAAAAACTTTATTTCATCCTCTATCTTTTCTTTTGGCACCGCCACCATGTCATAGGTTTGAGTATTCATAAAATAGTAGTTTTCTCCATCGTTGTAAGAGTAAGTTGAATAAACCTGTTCAAAATCTGCCAGAGGTATCCTGTCCGAGGACTTGTATGTAATTTCAGTTACGTTTCCGGTAAGCATATTCTTAGCCTTCACCCTTACAAAGGCTTGACCTTTACCGGGTTTTACGTGTTCATAATCCAATACCCTATAGGGTTCTCCTTTGTGCTCTATAAATATATCCTTCTGAATTCTGTTAATGTCTATATCTGTTGCCATGGGAAAATATTTTAATACGAAGATGCCTTAATTAAAATTTTACTTATGTTAAAACTCAAAGAAGAAGCTCTTGATAAGATGATAAAACAGGCTAAACGGGATTATCCCTATGAAACATGTGGACTTTTGATAGGAAAAGTTAATGGAGATGAAAGGATTGTATTGGAGGCTTTCGAAACTCCTAATGTAAATCCGGATAGAAAACATGATAGATACGAAATAGCTCCCAAGGATTACATGAAGGCCGAAGATTACGCAATGTCCAAGGGACTCGAAATTGTGGGAGTCTACCACTCACATCCGGACCATCCCGATAGACCATCCGAATTTGACCTAAAGAGGGCATTTCCCGAATTCTCATACATAATCCTCTCGGTTCAAAAGGGAAAAGTAGTTTCTTTCAGGAGTTGGGAACTTAAGGGAGAGAAATTTGAAGAAGAGAAATTAGAGGTTATAGATTAATGGGTCTCAAGGAAACCCTAAAGGCTTTGGAGTTCATTGGTATCACAGAAATATACTTGAATAGAAAGATGAGTGAAGGGGAAGAAACCTCTGAGAGGAAGCTTAAGCAGGAAGATAGAAATAAACTACTTAAAGAACTGTATAAGCAGTGGAGGGAATGTACACGCTGTGACCTTCACAAAAGCAGAACTCAAGTAGTTCCCGGCGATGGAAATCCTTATTCCCCCTTAGTATTCGTAGGTGAAGCTCCGGGAGAAGAAGAAGACAAACAAGGTAGACCTTTTGTAGGAAGAGCGGGACAGCTATTAAATAAATTGATAGAAGAAATCCTCGGACTTTATAGAGACAGGGTTTACATAACTAATGTGTGTAAATGCAGACCTCCGGGAAATAGAAAACCTACTCCGATAGAAATGCGATACTGTTCGCCGTACTTGAAAAAAGAAATAGAAATCATACAGCCGAAGGTTATATGTTGTCTCGGAGCTACTGCCGGTGAAGGAATCTTAGGAAAGAGCTTAAAAATTACAAAGGTAAGAGGACAGGTATTTCCCTATCCCTTTAACCCACGTATAAAGGTTTTCCTCACCTATCACCCAGCTTACGTACTGAGAAACCCCAAAGAGGAAAATACTTTGAGGAAGGATTTCGAAAAGTTAAAGGAGCTTATTGCTCAACAATAGTGATTACACTGTTTTTAACCAACTTTTTAAGAAGCTCCTTATATTCTTTTTTGAACTTTTTGGCGAGGATTTCCCTTCTCAGTTTTTCTTCATCAACCCCTTCCACTTCTGTAATCGTTCTCAGCACCCTAACTACGTAAATATGGTCTTTATCTTCCGCAAATATTAATTCTCCTTTCTTAGCTTTCCAGACCTGTTCGTCAAGTTCCTTCATAAGGTCTCCCTTCTCCACCGTAAGTATATGATAATCACCCTTTAATGTCTCAGATAATTCTTTAAGATTCAAGTTATTTTTCCCTATAAGACTTAGAAGTTCTTCACCTTTTTCTTTAGGAATTATCAAAAGTTCAACTTCTTTTTTGACTTTTATCTTGCCGGATTTGAGTTTAGCCAGTTCCAGTTCTATTTCAGACACAGAAACCTTTCTCAAGAGGTACTCCCTCAAACCGCCAGTAGCTATTAAGTCTTTTTTTAGAAACTCTTTGAAGTACTTTAGGGTAAGGCCGTGTTTTCTTAGCTCCATTGCTAATTCCTCAACGGTTTTATTGTTCATACGGGCAATCTCTTCTATGATTTCGTCAACCCTATTATCCGGAATATCAATACCCTGATTTTTTAAAAATTGGTAAATCAAATTTATCTCTATAAGTCTTTTTAGAATTTCTTCTCTGTCTTTTATCCCGTAGTAAAGCTCTGCCATTTTTATATCACTTTCGAGTATCGGTTCACCGTTTACAGAAGCGATTACCCTATCAATCAGATACCCAAAGGAAAAGGATATGAGAAATATAACTATAAATTTTCCCAGTAAAACTTTACCTCGTACCTTTTTAAAACTTCCGAGAACCATTTTCTAAAGACCTCCTTTTCCTTTTGTTTAATTATTTTTTTCTTAATTAACTCTTTAGCCTTTTCAAAAGGAATTACTCCACCCTTCTCCTTATCGATTACTTTGAAAATTACATAACCCCCGTTTACTCTAATGGGTCTGGAAACAGCCCCCACACTCAAAGAAGGTAATTTTCTCTTTATCATTATAGGAAGGGCTGAAACCGAATACCATAAAGGTGTCCCTACCTTTACTCCCTCAAGTTCTACAGACTCCCCGTTTTTTAGCAGCTTACTTACTTTTTTTGCAGTTTTATAATCTTCGGTGTATACACCGAGGAGTTTTACACTTGTAGGATAGTAGAAATCCCTTTTATAGAATTCGTAATAAGCTCTGAGTTTACTTTCGGAGAAATCTAGATTTTCTTTTTCTATCAGATTTTTAACAATTTTCCTAGTTAATATTTCGGCTTTTATAAGTTTTATTATAGATTTTTCCCTCATTCTCCTACCTATATACTTATCCATAAAACTTCTCAGTTCTTTGTTTGATACAGAAAGTCCCATTTTTTTCGCTTCTTCTAAGACTATAAGATTCGAAACGTAGTCAATTAAAAATATCCTTTTATCCTGTCTGGTTGGTTTCGCAGAGGAAAGGTGAGAAACCCTTTTCCAAAAAAGATGGAAAACTTTATTAAACTCCTTGTTCGATATTTTTATGTCATTAATCTGGGCAACAATATCTCCTGAAGCAATTCCGATAGTAAAAAGTATCAGTAGAAGAAGGTTCATTTAAACAATTTTAACTTATAAACCCAGTCTTATTCTTACCCCCATGTAAACGAGCATAAGACTTATTATCAAATTAGCTATCCCTAACCACTTTGCCCATTTTCTATGGTACTCCGAGTAAAGGGCTTTTTTTCCTGCCCAAAAGTCATGGGCGAGAGAAATTACTACAACTATAAAAAAGAGAAAGAGCTTCTCGTAAATGCTTTTTCTAAAGCCACCATGTAATAAATAAGTATTTACTAACCCAGTGATTAACAATAAAAACAAGGATATAAAGGTTCCATATAGGGAAAAGCGTTTGCCGACCTCTTGAAAAGCTTCATCTCTTACTTCGGTTTTTTTTCTCAGGTACGGAACAACAACAAGGGAAAGAAAAATCATACCGCCTACCCAAAAGGTGGCGAGAACTACGTGAAGAAAAAGAAAGAACTCTTTCATATTTACACCCTCGTAAGAACTTTTTCCTTGAAATCCTTTAAAGTAGGTTTAATCTTTACCGGAGAACTCAATTTTCCTTCAAGGACTTCCATTGTTTTGTAGCCGTTTCCTGTGATATAGACTACTACCGTTTCTTCAGGAGAAATCATACCCTTTTCCACATACTTCTTGAGAACTGCTATTGTCGTTCCTCCTGCTGTTTCCGTAAATATACCTTCGGTTTCAGCGAGAAGTTTAATACCTTCAATTACTTCCTCATCTGTTGCAGTTTCCCATGCACCATTGCTTTCCTTTGCAACTTGAAGAGCATAAATACCATCTGCGGGGTTTCCTATAGCTATGGATTTAGCTATAGTGCTTGGTTTTACAGGTTTTATAAAGTCCCATCCTTCCCTCCAGGCTTGAGCGATAGGAGAACATCCTTCAGCTTGTGCTCCATACATTCTGGTCTTAACTTCGTCTATTAAGCCGACCTTCTTAAGTTCGTTAAAGCCTTTCCAAATTTTGGTATAAAGAGAGCCGGATGCGGCCGGAGCCACCACTACGTCCGGGGCTTTCCAACCGAGCTGTTCTGCAACTTCAAAAGCCAGTGTTTTAGAGCCTTCGGCGTAATAAGGTCTTATGTTTATATTCACAAATGCCCAACCTAGGTCGTTTGCGATTTCAGAACAGAGTCTGTTCACGTCGTCATAATTTCCTTCAACTGCCACAACGGTAGGATTAAACACTAGCGAACCTATAATCTTTTGGGACTCAAGATTAGCGGGGATAAAAACAAAACAGTTCATTCCAGCCTGAGCAGAATGTGCCGCTACCGAGTTAGCAAGATTTCCGGTAGAAGCACAAGCTACAGTATCAAAACCAAACTCTTTAGCTTTTGATAGAGCTACAGAAACTACTCTATCCTTGAAGGAAAGTGTAGGGTGATTAACACTATCGTCCTTTATGTAAAGATTTTTTAACCCTAAAACTTCTCCAAGTTTTTCAGCTTTCTTCAACGGCGTAAAACCTGCCGTCAATCCTACAGTTGGATTTTCGACGGGTAGTAAGTCAACATACCTCCACAAGCTCTTCGGTCCTTTTTCTATTTTCTCTTTTGATATATTCCTCTTTATTTCTTCATAATCGTAAACTACTTCCAGTGGTCCGAAACAGAATTCACAAACGTGTATGGGCTCAGCGGGATATTCCCTTCCGCATTCCCTACACTTTAGAGCCTTGACTTTTGCCATTTACTTCCTCCGAACAGTATGAACCCTATATTAAATAAATACTAAACGTTAAACCTAAAATAAACAACATCTCCATCCTGTATTTCATATTCCTTGCCTTCTAACCTTATTAAACCCTGTTCCTTTGCATTGTTCCATGAACCAGCTTTTACAAGGTCTTCGTAGCTTATCACTTCAGCTGCTATAAATCCTCTTTCCATATCTGAGTGGATTTTCCCCGCCGCCTGAGGTGCCTTTGTTCCCCTCTTCACCGTCCAAGCTCTTGTTTCCTTTTTACCTGCTGTAAAGAAGGTTATTAAATCCAGCAAGCTATATCCTGTTCTTATCACCTTATTGAGTCCCGGTTCTTTTAAACCGTAAATTTCCAAAAGTTCCTTTTGTTCTTCCTCCGTGAGTCCTGCCATCTGAGCTTCCAGCTCGGCGTTTATTACCACCACAGGAGATTTTTCTTCTCTTGCCATTTCTTTAATTCTCTTTACGTGAACATTTTCTTCCCCTTCTGGTAAGTCCTGCTCAGAAATATTTGCTATATACATTACGGGCTTTACGGTTAAGAGAAAAAGGGTGTTCCTCGCATAATTTACGGTTTCCTCGGGAAGATTACCGATATGTTTCCTCACGGGTTCTAAGTTCTCGAGGATTTCCTTTAGTCTTGTGAGGTGTTTCAGTTCCTCTTTGGCTTTTTTGTCTCCACTTTTTGCAACTTTTTGAACTTTCTCCAATCTTTTATTTACACTTTCCAAGTCTTTGGCTATTAGTTCAATTTCTACAATTTCCTTATCCCTTATTGGGTCTACAGAGCCTTCGACGTGAACTATGTTTTCATCTTCGAAAGCACGCAGTACCATAGCAATAGCATCCACTTCCCTTATATGTGCGAGAAATTGGTTTCCAAGACCTTCCCCTTTACTCGCACCTTTTACCAGCCCGGCTATATCCACGAACTCTATAAACGTAGGTGTTATCTTTTCGGATTTTTCTAGCTGAGCAAGCTTATAAAGCCTTTTGTCGGGAACTTCTACAACTCCCACGTTAGGTTCAATAGTACAAAAGGGATAGTTTGCAGATTGTGCCTTCATAGCCTTGGTAAGAGCGTTAAACAATGTAGATTTTCCCACATTAGGCAATCCTACAATTCCCAGTCTAAAACCCATAAGGAATTAATATATATTAGATACACAAAGAGCAGGTATTTAAGGAAACTGCTTAGTAAGCATAGGGTTCTAGCGGATAGAGGGGTTCAAGGGACTGTTTTCAAAAGTAAGATTTTGGAATTGGGTGGTTGGAGAAATTTCATTTGTTTGCTTGTTTAGCTGTATGCTCTGGGGATTGCTTCCTTTGTTCTTCCTTAATTTCTCACCTAGCGTATACTATTTATTTAATTCTCTTGAAAATAAAAATCCTCACCTTTTTGGTTTCAAGGTCTTCTTTCAGGGCAACTATGTGGGTATACTCTTTAAGTTTTTTCCCCTTACTTACCTCTCCCTTACTCTTATTTAAATAATAGATGGTAAAGTTTTTAAAGTCTTCTTCTTTGAAATCCGAAAGAGGTCTGATTTTCATATCAATATCGGAAGTTCTGTAGCCGTATATAAGTCCTAATAGAAAGTTAAAAACCTTATCTCCTTTGAGGAATTGCATAAAACTCATTGTCAAAGGGTTTCAAACTTTTGTCAAGCAGTCCTGAACCTGCTTAATAATTAGGAGAGTTAGGATTCTACTTTTTTAAACAGGCTCCCTAACACGATTGCTAATTTTTTCGGAGGAATTAAAATAAATTATTTGGACGGGCTGTAGCTCAACTGGATAGAGCGCGGGACTACGGATCCCGAGGTTGCGGGTTCGACTCCCGCCAGCCCGGCCAATTTGATATAATTCTTTCAAAGAGGGCTGCTAGCTCAATCGGCAGAGCGGCGGACTCTTAATCCGCAGGTTCCGGGTTCGAGTCCCGGGCAGCCCATTTCCTTACCTCCACAACCGTGGATAAAAGAGCTGTGGTTTTAATCCTTAAAAATCTATAACCCTGTGTTTCTCCGAAATTACTACTTCATTTACAAACATCCTGAGAATTTTGTTTGCTTCCGTTGCGTCAAGTTTTAGGACCTTTTCCAGTTTTCTTAAAGCTTTATCGAAATCAAATTCGGTTTCCGGTCTTTTACAGAGTTCCTCAGGTTTTTCTATTTTCAATTCATACTCCCTGATTTTCTCCTTAAGGTAAGGGGAATGTCTTTCGGCATACAGCTCCATAAGATTTTCCAGTTTAGCTTTCATTCTTGTGAGCTCCTCTTTATAGCCTTTGTCCCTAAAGGATTGAGAACCGGAGGAGTTCCGGCGATTATGGGAACTTCCGCAGGAATCTCTTCACTCTTGAACCTGTCCAAAATTATCGGAGCTAAATTCATAGCTTGGTTTTTAATATAAACTTGATGATGATAATATACAGCTTTGGGTTTGCTTTCTCCTTAGGAGTCGTATCAAGCTTATTGATTTCTTTTTTTCTATT
>DQTK01000066.1 GCA_015662815.1 Aquifex aeolicus
AAACAAAGAGCTATATTGGTTTGGCGGAGCTTGTATGTTTTGGCTAAGCTTCCTATTGTAAATCCTAACTTCCCTAATTATTAAGCGGGCTCATTCAAAATGCTTATAGCTTGTTCAAAAATCTTTAGAGGAGATATATCAAGACATTCGTATGTATTGAATTTACAATATCCTTTTCCATGTAAATCACAGGGTTGACAATCAAGGCACCTACAGAAAACGTACCCTTCATCGGGATAAAGGGAGAAGCCCAACGTTGGATGAGTACCTCCGTATATTTGTATTGCTTTGGTTTTTACAGCTCTTGCACAGTGAAGGAGTCCGCTATCATTCCCGATAAAGAGTCTGGCTCCTTTTATAACTGCCAAAACATCTGTTAAACTGAGTTTTCCGCAAAGATTTTCTCCGTAAAAATCCCTTGAGATTTCGAAATCAGTACTATCGCCCACTATTACAACCTTTATTCCCTCGCGAAAAAAGAAATCTGATAGTTCTTTAAAGTGTGGGTATCTTTTCTTTCTATAACGGGCTCCGGGAGCTATGACCACGTAATCACCAAATATCTCCTTAAATCTTTTTACCCTTGCTTCTGAAACTATTATTGAGGGTCTCGGGTTTTCCACTTTTATTAAATCCTCTATACTTTTCGCGTAAGCCTCAGGGATATAATAGGATTTCCTGAACTTTTTCAAAAGAATAGATAATCTTCTTCTCAAACTTTCCTTGGGATAGCTTCTCCATTTTCCTTTTATGTGTAAGCGAACCAGTAAACTTTTTAATGTCTTATGCAGGTCCACTTTTATTTCAAAATCTTTCGGAATTTTCTTAATTTCCTTTAAAAAGAGTTTTTTATCTATCTCAATAACTTTTACCCTATTGTCGTCTAAGAAAAGCTCACCATAGGGTTTAAAGGTCAAAATGTAGGGCTTAAAACCCAAACCTATCAAAGGATTAAATAAAACCGAAGTTAAAACTACATCTCCCAATGAGGAAAAACGAACTAATAGAGCTTTTTTCATAACACCTTCCCGAAAAATGAAGCAATTACAGGAATAAGAAAATTGTCGTCAAGTTTTAAATCCAGACTCTCCAAGACTGCACAAATAGAGGAAATTGTAAATGCCTTCATAGGCTGAGTGAAAATGAGCAGAGCCAAGAAACTGGAAAAGAAAAATGCCAGCGTTCCCTCAACACTCTTGTTAAGGTTGTAAGGTAATTTATTTTTTCCAAAGTAATAGCCTATTAGTCCTGAGAATCCATCTCCTACTGCGAGTACCACTATACCGTACACCGCTTCCTTTCCGAAAAGGATGTAGCTCAAAAACACACCTATGAGTGCGTATAGAGATTGTATAGCTGGAGTACTTAAGTTTTTATCCCTTTCGAAAAGATTTATCAGAAAACCAAAGAGCTTCATTATGGGCTCATACCTTATAACTATCAAAAAGCTTGTAATTATTCCTAAAAGAAAAAGTAGAATATTCAACCAATAAGGGAAAAAGAGTATCGGTATACTCAGCATAAGAATGGAAATTATGTGAAATATCTTACGTCTTAATTCGAGCATACTTAAGAGTTTAAAATAGTTCCAATGAAAATAATCATCACGGGTCAGCCCGGTATAGGGAAAACAACCTTAATAAAGAAGCTCGTAAAGAAATTGGGACAGGATGCTATCGGATTCTGGACGGAGGAAGTGAGGGATCCGGAGACAAACAAAAGAACCGGTTTTAGAATTATCACCACCGATGGTAAGAAAAGAATATTCTCCTCTAAGTTTTTTACTTCGAAGAAACTTGTAGGTTCCTACGGTGTAAATGTTCAATATTTTGAAGAACTTGCTCTTCCCATACTTGAAAAGGCTTATGTTGAAGCTAAAAAGAATAAGAAGAAAATCATAATCATAGATGAAATAGGAAAAATGGAACTCTTTTCGAAGAAATTTAGAGATTTGGTAAGACAAATTATCCATGACCCTACCGTGAAGGTGGTTGCAACGATACCGATAAGGGATGTCCACCCTTTAGTTAAAGAAATAAGAAGGCTTTCGGGAGCTGTTTTAATAGAACTTACCAAGGAAAACAGGGACTTTATACTTGAGGATATTCTCGGTCTTTTGAGACAATAAGTAGTAAATGGAACATCTTTTTACACTCACAAGAATAATACTCAGTTTTCCTATAGTTGGCTTTATATTAACAAGACAGTATGAAATAGCTTTTATCCTTTACATTATCGGAGCTTTAACCGATTGGTTTGACGGTAATCTGGCGAGAAAAAATAACAGAATCTCTAATTTTGGAAAGCTTTTAGACCCGTATGCGGATAAGGTCTTCGTTATCCTGCCTTTAATAGCTCTGGTTGATGCAAATAAAGTTGATGGAATATGGGTAATACTTCTTACCTTCAGAGAACTGAGTATTTCCTTTTTAAGAAGCATTGCCGTTGAAAAAGGAGTTTATATGGAAGCTTCTTTTTTGGGAAAGATTAAAGCATTATTGGAATTTATTGCTGTATCTCTGTTACTTCTGGAAAGTTCTGTCGGAGAGTATATCCTTATACTCAGCATAATATTTGCATATCTATCCGCTTATCAGTATTTAAAGTCTTACCTGTTTACTAGCTTTTGAATTTATTTGTTATTGGCATTCTCCAATCTCTTCCGAAAGCCCTTTTAGTTACTTTTATTCCAACAGGAGCCTGCTTTCTTTTGTATTCGTTCTTCCTAAGCATGTTTATGGTTTTATAAACGGCTTCAGGAGGTAAACCTTTAGAAATTATTTCCTCAGGGCTTAGGTTTTCCTCTATATAGAGCACTAAGATTTTATCTAAAATCTCGTAAGGGGGAAGAGTATCTTGGTCTGTTTGATTTGGTCTTAGCTCCGCTGAAGGAGGCTTTTGAAACACTCTTTCGGGTATATCAGGTTTTAAAGAGTTTCTAAACCTTGCAAGTTTGTAAACCCATGTTTTGTAAATGTCCTTTATCGGTGCGAATCCTCCCGACATATCTCCGTAAATAGTGGTATATCCTACCGCTGTTTCACTCTTATTTGAAGTGGAAAGTACCAAATAACCGAACTTGTTAGAGAAGTAAAAAAGGATATTAGCCCTTATACGAGCTTGTATATTTTCATCCGCCACATCGAATTCAATTTCACAAAGCTCCCTTTCGAATTCTTTAAAGTAAGCGTTGTATATGTTTTCTATCGGAATTACGTGAAACTCTATTCCTAAATTTTGAGCAAGGGTCTTGGCGTCTTCATAACTCTCTCGGGAAGAGAACTGTGAAGGCATGTAAATTCCAATCACTCTGTCTTTGCCAAGAGCATCCGTTGCAAGACAAGCCACGAAAGAACTATCGATTCCCCCAGATAGCCCGAGGATAACCTTTTCAAAGCTGTTCTTATCAACGTAATCCTTAAGGCCGAGTTTAAGGGCTTTGTATACTTCTTCTTCTTCCTTGGGTAAGTATTCTATTCTGGGTTCACGAAAAGACCTTTTTCCTAAGTTCAAGAAAGATTTTACTTTAATAGTGGTTTCCCTACTGCTTGCCTCTCTCCAACGCAAATCCATAACCCGTTTTCTTTTAACTTCCTCAAGCTCAAGACTTACCGTAAAAACATCTTCCTCAAAGGCTTTAGCTCTTGCGATTATTTTTCCATCGGGTGATATTACAAGACTTCTTCCATCGAAAACTAATTCATCTTGTCCACCTACTAAATTTACATAGCTTACAAAACAGATATTATCCTGGGCTCTTGCCTTTAAAAAGCTTTCTTTAAAGGAATATTTCCCTATATGGTAGGGAGAGGCGTTAACGTTAACTATCAACTGTGCACCTGCGAGAGCTGTCTTCCTTTCTACTCCATCCGGATACCAGATATCCTCACATATTGAGAAGGCAACTTTATAACCATTTATCTCTATAATTAAAGGTTCTTCACCTTTCCGAAAATATCTATATTCGTCAAACACGCTGTAATTGGGAAGGTAGTGTTTCTTGTAAATTCCGAAAACCTCTCCTTTGTATATAACGACAAGAGCATTGTATAGGTCAAACTCGTAATAGGGAAGCCCTACGGCTATTACCGTATCGTAGTTTTTACTTTTGGTAATAATCTCTTCAAGAGCTTTTTTACATTCCGCCAAAAAGTGAGGTTGCAAAAGTAAATCTTCCGCAGGATATCCGGATAAGGCGAGTTCAGGAAAGGCTATAAGATGTGATACATCCTTATTCTCTTCTATAACCTTTAAAATTTTTTTCCTATTCGCCTCTATATCTCCTACTGTGAAATTTAACTGAGCCAGGGTAATATTTAGCATTTCCTAGAAAATTTTATCAGGAAAGAAAGGGAATTGATTTTTAAGATTATTAGAATATTTTAATATTCTTAAACAGTGAAGGAGGCAGGAAGCTATGACAATGGATAGGGTACTGAGACTTACTTCAGGTGTAGTGTTGATGATAGTATTTTTTTTCGGAATCCTGCCGGCGAAAGAAGTTCACTGGTTCTGGAAGGCTTTTATAGTGTTTATGTCTATCAATCAAATACAATCTGCTTTTACTAATTGGTGTCCGGTGATGACTCTCTACAGGGTGCTCGGAGTGAGGGAATGTAAATGCTGAGTTTTCCTTTCCCTTAAAATATTTTTAAATGCTATTAAAGCGCTTCAATGATAAAGATATTTTTTACAAATTTCTTAAAGAAAGAATCGGTATATTTTTCAAAGAGGCTGAACAGAGGGCTTTTGAAGGGATATTTCACTGTGTGTATTTCAAAGATTTTTCCGTCCCTCCTCGGATTATTTTTGAAGCCGGAAGGAAAAGTTGTGTCTCGGTTTTTTTTAACGACGGGAATTATGCGATTTGCGGTTCCGAGTCAAAACTAAAAGATTTGTGCTCTGAGCTTGCAAAGTTTTCCGAAACTAAGAATCTTGCAAGAGAAATTTTAGAAAGTTTTATAAGGTATAGGAAAAAACACTTTCAGCTCAGTTATAACAGAAAAATTCTTCCGCTGGGACTAAAGACCGCAATAATGGGTGTCCTGAATGTGACTCCGGATAGTTTCTCCGACGGGGGAAAATACTTAGAGCCTACAAGTGCAGTAAAGAGAGCTGTTCAAATGGCGGAAGAGGGAGCAGAAATAATAGACATAGGTGGAGAAAGCACACGACCTGGTTCAAAAAGGATATCCGTAGAAGAGGAGATAAATAGAATATTGCCGGTTTTGAAAGAAGTAAGAAAAGAGCTTCCCGATGTTTGGATTTCTATAGATACTTATAAGTCAGAGGTTGCAAGAGTTTGTCTTGAAGAAGGAGCTGACATAATAAACGATATAAGCGGTGGGACTTTTGACCCGGAGATTATGAAAGTTGTCATACAGTACAGATGTCCTTACATAATAAACCACATCAAAGGCAGACCAGAAACTTGGAAAGAGGAACCCATAATTTATGAAGACGTCGTTGAAGAAATTTCGGAGTTTTTTAAAAAGCAAATATCTAAACTTAAAGAACTCGGGTATAAGGAAGAGGATAAAATCATCCTTGACCCAGGCATAGGCTTCGGAAAACTTCCCGAACACAATATTGAAATACTACAGAGATTTTCCGAGTTTAAGATTTTCGGTAAAATTCTCATGGTAGGAGTTTCTAGGAAATCTTTTATAGGTTTAATCCTTGAAGGATTTTTAAATAAAAAAACTCGGCCAACCGAGAGACTGTACGGTAGCTTGGGAGCTCTCGCTCCCGCGGTGCTTGGTGGAGCAAACATAGTAAGGGTACACGATGTTAAAGAGACAAGAGAATTTTTGGCACTTCTCGATGCAGTAAGGACTTACGATGGAGTTTGAACTTATAAAGGATTTTTTCAATTGGAGAGATATAGCGGATATATTAGGGCTTACACTACTTTTTTATTTATTCATAAGATTTCTCTTCATAGCAAAAGGCCTTTATCTTCTAAGGATACTAATCCTATTCGGTCTTCTTTGGACGGTTGCTGAAATTCTCGGACTGTCCACCCTTTCTTGGATTTTTGAGAAACTTTGGACTCTTATACTTTTTGCCCTTGTGGTAATCTTCCAGCCTGAAATCAGAAGAACTCTGGCAAATATAGGGAAAAGAACTAAAGTTTTGAAGATTCAAGAATACGAAGAGAGGTCTATAGATAGATTGGTAAGAGCCTGCAGGTTTATGGCGGAAAGACAGATAGGAGCTTTAATAGTTATCGAGAGGGAACAGAACATAGAGGACTTGGTTGAGGGATGTATTTATATAGATGCGCATATATCTGCAGAATTGATTATTACAATTTTTTACCCTCTCACTCCGCTTCATGACGGTGCAATTGTTATAAGAAACGATAGAATAGCATTTGCTTCCTGTGTATTACCTCTTTCTAAAAATCCAGCACTACCGAGGAAGTATGGAACAAGGCATCGTGCAGCGGTTGGGATAACGGAACTCAGTGATGCGGTAGCTATAGTAGTGTCTGAGGAAACCGGAGAGATATCTGTGGCCGTAGAAGGGACTATCGAAAAAGCTCTTGATCCTGAGCTTTTAAAAGATAAACTTTTTAACCTCTTAGGGGTAAAGTATGAATCATAAGGAAAAACTAAAGTATATACTTGTTTCCTTCATTCTGGGATTTTCCATATGGTTCGCGGTAAACTTCGGAGAAAGACTCCCCCTTGATATCACAAGGTTCGTTGAAATAGAAGGAAAAAACCCTATATATGTTTACGAAATCAATCCCCCATTTGTGGATATAACTTTGCTCGTTTCCCGTAAATTGCTCCAATCTAAACTACTTGAAAAGGTAAAAGTGTACATTGAGGTTTACAATCTAAAGGAAGGTGAATACAAAATAAGGATAATTACTAAAACACCTATTCCCGTATTGATTCAACCCGTTGCGGTAAATCCGTACCACGTAAAAGTTAAAATCAAAAAGGTCTTAAAGTAATTTTTGTATCGAACTTTCCTTTACCGGTATTGTCTACAGCTTCAAGGCTCTCCAATACACCATTCTGTTCTAAATCGCTTATAAATAGAACTAAAACCCTACCGTCTGTTTCCCTTAGGAAGATTACATATTTCCCTTCCCGATAGTTTATCTCCTTCAAATTAAGACCGTACTTTTGAGCTAAGTTCCTTATTAGTTCTTCATTCAAAGATTTCATCTTTCTGTATTCTGTATTTTCCAAAAGGAAGACAAAACCTTTAAATTTCACGTACTGGTTATTCAGAAAATTTCTAAAATTGTTGAAATCCACCGTAAAAGTGTATAAGTAAAATGTAAAGAGTAATAAAACTAAAGTGTAAATAACTTTCCTGGAAAGTATCACCTTATGACCACCTCAAATTCGTAATTCCCTTCAGGAGTTCTTCTTATAGAGTCCGCTTTTATTTGCTTTATTAAGCTCTCTTGAGCTTCACCTACTAGCTTTAAGTACCCATTTTTGAACTCTATCCTGTATATCTTTACGCCTTGAGGCAAATCATTGAGCACTTTATACATAAGCTCGAAGAATTTACTCCCTTTGCGCTCCCTCATATTCTTTAATTGCTCTTCTACCATAACAGGTGGTAAATCGGGGAATTTTGCCGAAAACAACTCCTTTTTTTGTTGATTTAAGGTTTTCAGTATTTCCCTTTTAAGAAAATCTTTAGAGAGAAAATAGGAAATAAAAACGGTGGTTGCCAATCCGACAAAGGCAACCAGAAGCTTCTGTTCCTTAGGTAATATTTCCTCTTTCTTGAAAGTAGGTGAGTTATCTTTAAAAACAAATTTCAGCGATGCTCCGAATGCAGAGGTAAGTTCCGGTTCGCAATAGGGAATTCTCAGAACGGATTTAAATAAATCCTCTAAGCCTTTTAACTTGCTAAGTCCTCCACTCAAAAGCACTTCTTTATCTGTGAACTGAATACCTATGTTAGAAAGTATTTCCTCAATAGCCTTTTTTACCGTAGGATTATTCATACCTTCTTCTATTTTTATCCTTTCGGCTTCCTCAAAGGAAACCCTTAAATCTTTTTGGATTTGCTCATTTAAATAATTTCCGCCTTTTAAAACTACCCTATACCTATCCAATTCGTAATTCTTTACCTCGACGAATGTAGTTTTTCTTTTCCCTAAATCCAAAATAACAAGATTAGGTTTTTCTAGGACTCTCGGAAGCCTTGCTAGGGTAAAAAGTTCACAATCAAGGGAAAAGAAATCCTCGGGAGGATTGAAACCTCTTGCCAAAACCAGATAGTAAAAATCTCTGACCAGCTTAAAATCCCATAGAACTTCTCCGTATTCTTCTACTTCATATTTAAGATATTCTCTTAGCTCTTTCTCCTTTTTTATCTCCGCAATTTCCTTTTTTACAAAACAAAGGTCTGAAGGAATTACGTAAATTTTTTTTCCCTTCTTTTCAGTTATTTTCCACTTCTTTTTTAAGAACGAATAAGAAACACTGAACCACTTTTTTCCATCAACCCCTGTAAATATCATTTTTCAAGGGAAGATTTTATTAGCTCAAGGAGTAATAAAAGGGTTTTTTTTACGTGTTCTTTTTCTTTGGCAGAAATTCCAACAACAGGTATTTCTTCCTCTTCGGATATGTCAAGAGCTGTAGCTACATCCCTAGGAGACCACGCATTGGGAAGGTCTTGTTTATTGGCAGCAACCACAAGTGGTATAGGATATCTGCTTTGGAAAAAGTTTATTATTCTTCTCGCTTCATGGAAAGTAGAAGGGTCTGTACTATCTACTAAAACAATAATTCCTAAGGCTCCTTCACCCAGTATTTCCCACATGAAATTAAATCGTGTCTGTCCGGGTGTACCAAATAGGTAAAGCTCGTGTTGGTCGTCTATCTTTATCTTCCCGAAGTCCATTGCGACAGTTGTTGCAGTCTTCTTTTCCTTCTCTTCGGAATGGGTTATTTTCCTTTCCGTTGTTACAGGATCGATTTCACTTACCGTCTTTATGAACTCAGTTTTTCCAGCGGCAAACGGACCAGCTATTACAATTTTTATTTTTTTAACGTTGCTGTTAGTCATAGTTTTTTAATTTTCTCTATAAGTTTTGCCAAAAGGTCAAGAGAAATAGATGGTTTACCAGTTGCCTTCTTCCTCTTCCTTCTTATAGCTCCTATGGATAGTAATCCGTAAAGAGTTCTATAAAGTATAAGCTTATCTACTTTACTCTTTTCCAATATACCCTTTACCGTGTTAGTACCGTCCACAAGCTCAAGAATAAGCTCTTCCTTTTCGTTTAAGTTAGCCCTTTGTACTCTTGAATCCCAATCGGGAGATTTTTCAAAAACGAGCAGTTCATCCGAGATTTTCCTTTCCGCTTCTTCAAGTGTAAGCTTCCTCGCTGCTTCCATGATAATGTACTCAGCAGGGAAATGTACAGGTACATCATCAGGATACCTTATAAAACCTTTTGTAAAAGAAAATATTCCCTCTCTACTTTCAAGCCTGGGAATGAGAAATTTTTTTATGGTTTCCGCCATGGCACGCTCGTTTAGTCGCAACTTTTCCAGGAGTTTTTCGAAATCTCTATCTACATAAACTCTGAATACTTTATCCACAGGCCTAGCGAGCACTATATCTCCATCCTTAACGTAATAAGCTACAGTCATATCCTTCCACTCCACTATTAGAACCCCGCTTTTTTTATCCGAATGCAACACCTGTAATATATCTGCAAAACTGAAAGACTTAAGGTCTCCAGTTAAAGTCATAACTCTACATTAGTTCCTTAAGTTGTTGTTGTGCTTTCTTAATTTCCATGTAAATAAGTCCTAACTTGGCGTTTTCTCCCGCTAAAGTAGTCAATACCGCATCTTGCCCTATACCTGTTATGACTATATACCCGTGATTTCCCTTAATAGTTATCTGTTCAAGGTTTCCTTTCTGGAGTTCTTCCACTACTCTTTCACCCAGTGAAAGAATAGCTGCACTCATAGCAGCTATTTTGTCTTCTTCCGCATCCGGGGAAAGAACAGAGGCTATAGGAAGACCGTCTAAGCTCACCAGTGTAGCTCCTTCAATCCCAGATGCTTTAATTAGCTCTTGTAAAACAGCTTGATACTTATCCATTTAATCCCTCCACTAATTGAAAAATTCTATTTCATCCTGAATTTTTTTCACAATACTTTTAATGCTATCCAGTTTTCTCTTTATGAAATCTTCCTCTGCTCTGCTCTCAATTAGCAAGTGTATATTTTTCACCTCGTCTTCTAAATTATAAACTAATTCTTCAACATGTTTTATCCTCAAATACAGTTCTTTCATTG
>DQTK01000128.1 GCA_015662815.1 Aquifex aeolicus
ATAAAATATTTATAAGACCCTTGAACGCCCAAAAGGGATTAATAGAGTTCACGGTAAAGTAATTATTCCGATAGTTCTAGCAGGGCTATACTCTCTATATGATAAGTTTGGGGAAAATTGTCGATTAATTTTACAGAAGAGAGTTTATATCCTCCCTTTGCGAGCATTCTTACATCCCGTGCAAATGTGGAAGGGTTGCAAGAAATATACACCACCTTCTCAGGTTTGTTTTTAAGCAAAAGATCTACCTCTTCTTTAAGTAAACCGCTTCTAGGAGGATCTACAACCACAAGGTCTATAATCTCTCCTATTCTCCTCTTTAAATACTTGTAAGCAGTAGCTTCTGTAAATATTACATTTTCCCTGTTGTTCAGCTTTGCGTTATATTCAGCATCTTTAACAGCGGAAGGATTAGCATCAGCTCCTTCGATGAAATTACCTTTCTCCGATAACGGTATGGTAAAGAATCCAACACCGCTATGTAAATCCACTCCCCTTTTATAACCCTTTGCCAAATCAATGACTTCCCTAATAAACTCCTTCCAAAGTGTATAATTTACCTGAAAGAAGCTATCGTTGCTAACCCTAAACTTCCATTTTTCTACATCCATGAATATATGTTCCCTACCAACCTTATACCTTTTCACCAAAGTGCTTCCCAGTTTTCCGTAGTTTCCCACACCCACAACCCATTCCGGTAAAGCGTTTTCCAGAAGACTTTGAATAAGTCCCTCATCGGTATGGGTTATACTCACGAATTTGAGAACGGCCTCATCTCTGGTAGGAGAATAATGAACGTGAATCTCCTGAAGGTCATTTATAGCCTTCATAATTTCTCTTAAATTGGGAATGAGATAGTTTATCTTTTCATGGGCTAAAAGACACTCCTCTATATCAACTACTTCCCTTCTATCCCATCTGAAAAAGCCTATTTTCCCATTCTGAATTTTAAACTGAATTCTTACCCTATAGTTAAATTCCTTTTGGGAAGGAATTTCTCCACGATAATCAATTTCCTTGAGTTTACCTATTCTCTGTAAACTTTCTAAGAGTATTTCCCTTTTTGCATTCAGTTGTTCTTCATAGGTTATATGCTGAATTTGACATCCACCGCAAATTCCGTAATAAGGACATGGAGCTTCACGCCTCGAAGGAGATGAAAGAACTATATTTCTTACTACCGCTTCGGAAAAATCTTTCTTTTCCTTTATAATTTCAGCATCTACAAGTTCCTTAGGTGCCGCATATCTTACAAATACAGCTTTCCCGTTAATTTTTGAAAAACCATAACCACCATAGACTAATTTTTCTATATTAAGCCTCAGAATCTTGTCGTTCATTTTGTTTCTGTCTCAATTCCTCAAGTTTTTCAAAATCTTTTGTAGAAAGAACATCTATATGCCATCCTGTAAGTTTCGAGGCAAGCTTTACGTTTATACCTCTTTTTCCTATTGCGAGCGAAAGCTCTTCTTCGGGTACAGCAACTTCAGCCCTCTTCTCGTAGGTAAAAAGCTTTATCTTTTGTGGATGTGAAGGAGCTAAAGCTCTCCTTATAAGTTCCGCTATATCATCACTCCACCTTATCACATCTATTTTTTCTCCGCCCAGCTCTTCGGAAACCCTTTGTATCCTCATTCCCTTTAACCCGACAACTATACCTACAGGATCCATCTTCATTTCCTTTGAATCTACGGCAACTTTGGCTCTTTCTCCCGGAATTCTGGCTACACTTTTTATCTCTATAAGTCCCTCTTGAATCTCGGGTACTTCGTGTTCTATGAGCTTTCTGAGGAAATTTGGATGAGTTCTCGAAAGAATCAATAGTGGTTCCCCCCTTACCTTTTTGACTTCTAGTAGCAGTGCCTTTACCTTATCCCCTGTTTTATATTGCTCACCGGGTAATTGTTCCCTTCTCGGAAGTATTGAGTCTATCCTTCCCAGGTCTACTATCACATCACCGTTTTCTAAAACCTTTCTCACTATTCCGTAGACTACTTCCCCTTCAAGTTCTTTAAATTCCAGAAATCCCCTTTCTTGTTCGGCCTTTTCAATCTCCCTCAAGAATTCTTCTTTTGCAGCATAAGCCGCTATTCTATTTACATCCTCGGGGGAAATGTCGAGAGGAAATCTTATTTTTTTATTCCCTTTTCTTCTTATTACGTAAACCTTTATACCTTCATCCGTAAAATCCACTTCCAGCCCGTCTCTAATCTTCTTATCCTTTTTTATAGCAATAGCTATAGCATTTTTTAGTGCTCTCTCCACTATTCTTTCCGGCAAGTCATGTTCTTTTGCAACCTGCTCTATGAGTTTTTGTATTGCACCTTTTACCATCCCTCTATCTCCAGTCTTCCTTTGGCTATAGCGGAAAAGGGAATATGTAGAATGTCGCCCTTTTCCTTGTCGCGAATATCTATTATACCGTTTCTCACATCCTCTATGAGTCCTACAACTTCCCTTTTTCCCTCTATAGGTTCCTTAAGAATCAACTTAACCAGTCTCCCTTTAAAAAAATCGTAATGCTCCACTTTAGTAAGAGGTCTTGTAAGCCCCGGTGAGGTTATTTCGAGGAGGTAAGAAAATGGAATAATATCTTCAACATCTAGGAGTGCACTTATTTTCTTACTTATAGTTTCACAATCCTTTATAGTAATTCCACCTTCTCTATCAGCTATAATTCTCAGAACCCATCCTCTACCTTCTGGTTTGAATTCAACGTCAAAAAGTTTAAACCCCATTCCTTTGATAACCGGTTCCACAATCTCCCTAATTTTCTTCTCTATTTCTTCTCTATTTATTTCCATAAATATTATTTTGTATCTAAAAGAAAAATAATAAGGCTCTAAAAATCCTGTGGATAAAAGTAAAACTCCTTGATTTCCAAGCCTTTGCGGAAATTTTATCCACATCTTATCCACATTGTTATCGTAAATATTTCATAAAACGTAATTTTTCATTAATAAAAAAGTACAGAAATATGAAGAATTTACGAAACTTATCCACATTATCCACATTTTCTTCATAAGTGCTTTATATTCCGAACTTTTTAGTCGCCAAAAATGTTTAGGTTTATGAACAACTTATAAACTATCCACATCCACAAGGATAGTTATCCACATTCTATCGGAAAAATGCAGATCTATAAATAATTTACGGAACCATATATAGCCAATTGTTAAACGCTTGATTTTCAAGCGTTTGTGAAATTATGTGGATAAAACATGTGAATAATGTGGATAAATTGTGGATAAAATGTGAATAAATTGTGGATAACGTATGCTTCAAACCCTTGAAATTCAAAGTTTTCTCAGAGACTAGGAAGAGATATATTTAATTCTCTGGTATGGAAAAGTTTATAGACCGTGTAAAAATCTACGTGCGTGCAGGAAAAGGAGGTGATGGAGCAGTTGCATTCTTGAGGGAGAAGTATAGACCGAAGGGAGGACCTGCAGGTGGAGACGGCGGAAAAGGTGGGAATGTTATCTTGGTAGCTACATCTTCAAAGCATACACTTCTTGACTTTAAGTATAAAAAACACTTTATAGCTGAAGACGGCGAGCCAGGCAAGGGGAAGAAAATGCATGGTAAGAAAGGAGAAGACCTTATTATTTATGTTCCCGTTGGAACCGTAGTAAAAGATGCCCGGACGGGAGAAATTATCTGCGACCTCGCTAAAGATGGACAAAGGTGTACAGTGGCAAGAGGAGGAAAGGGAGGAAGAGGAAACGCTAGATTTGCAACTCCTACTAATCAAGCACCTACTTATGCGGAAAAGGGTGAGCCGGGCGAAGAGAGATGGATAATTTTAGAACTCAAACTTATAGCCGATGTAGGCTTAATAGGTTTTCCTAATGCGGGAAAATCTACACTACTGGCCAGATTAACCAGAGCAAATCCCAAAATAGCGGATTATCCCTTTACTACATTGAGTCCAAATTTGGGAGTTATGGAGCTCGGTTGGGACAGAAGACTGATAATAGCTGATATTCCCGGACTGATAGAGGATGCCCACAAAGGTGCCGGCTTGGGCCATGAATTTTTAAGACACATTGAAAGAACTAAATTTTTAGCCCATATAATAGACGTTTCCGATTTTAGGGAAAGAGACCCTATACAAGCTTTTGAAGCTATAAATAAAGAACTCGCTCTTTATAGCCAAGAACTTGTTAAAAAACCGCAGATTGTCGTTGCCAATAAAATAGATGCTTTGAGTGATAAGGAATTAATTGAAGAATTGA
>DQTK01000030.1 GCA_015662815.1 Aquifex aeolicus
TATGAGGTAAGATTAAATAACACTCCGTCGATGTAGACTTATTCATATTTGTCCATAGAGTAGAAAACTTAAAGGAGGGATTGTACTGTCTTGTAAGAAATGAGGAAATTCCCTTGGGATGATTTCTCTATTCGAACCGATTCTTAAAGAAAAACCTTGGAAGTACAGACATATCCACTGGGAAGCTGGATTTATAGGTCAAGTTTTGTACCTTGAAGCCATTGCTCACAATTTAAAGGGAACAGGTATCGACTGCTTTTTTGATGACCTTATGTATGAACTTTTAGGGATAAAGGGTACAAACTTCCAAGATATATACCACTTTACTTTAGGAAAAGCAGTTGAAGACCCAAGAATACAAACAATAGAACCTTATTTCCACTTAAGGAACCTTAGAAAGTAGATAATAGCTCCTGCAACGGGAAGGGTTATTAAGAGTAGGGCCGAAAGTTTAAAGTTATTATCGGTAATCAATAGAAACAAACTCCATAGACCGAGCCCTATGCTTGATGCTATTCTTTCCGATAACGAAAGGAATGACATACGAACCGACACTGTATTTTGAGGAAAATTTTTTATTAAAAAAACACGTCCTGTAGTCCAAAGGTGAGAAAGAGAAATCCCGGCAAGGAATCCTAATGGGATTATTAAATTTTTAGGAGTAATATAAAGGAGCAATATGAAAATGCTCCATATAAAAAAACCCAACGGGAAAATCCTATTTACTCCTAACTTGTCTGTTAAAAATCCCCATAAAATTCCTCCCAATACTCCTCCTATAGCTGAAAGTCCTATAATCTCGTATATCTCCGTATTTTCTAAATTATAAACTTCTCTCAGGTATACTCCCATCATAGCCACCAGTGTATTTGCCACTTCCGTCAAAGAAAGAAGAGAAATTAAAAAGAACAAAAAACTTTTATCTTTAACTATTTCCTTTAGGCTTATATGTGTTTTTTCCTTCGGATTTTTAAGAAAAAGTATTGGGGGAATAAGTAAAAGTGTAAAAATAATAGCCACGTAAATATATATTTGAGGTTCTTTTAAAGAATTCGTGAGAAAAATTAAAGTAAAAGCCGAGCCCATGTATCCAAAAGCGACTCCAACTCCCGAAGTAAATCCCTTTTTTTCAAAACCAACCAAAAGGGAATTGTAAAAAACTATAGCCTGTTGATGGAAAATAAGAAGTAGAAGAAAGGAAAGAAGAGCTATAAAAGGAATTTCATAAAACAGAAATAAAAAAAGTACAGTCAGACTTGCTAGAAAGCCGAAAAGCCCAAAGAGATGTTTCCTTAAGGCTTTCTCATCGGCTATTTTTCCTAAAATTAAGGAAAAGATGAAGGAAATAAAGAAGGAAAAGCTGTAGAGTAAGCTGTAAAGCTTTACATCTATATGCTTGGTTATGTAAAGAGGGAAGAAGGTAGATACGACAAGGGCACAGAGGATGGTTTCCCCACTGTCGAATAAGGAAAAGGACAAAAGCCTTATCTTTTCCCTAATATTTCTACCTCACAGGTATCGGAATCGCCGTATGGGTCCCTCTTACATTGCTCCAAGGGAATAACCTTCCAGAATTTCTTTATGTACTTTTCCCAGTTGTCAAGTATTTTTTTAGCTTTTGTGCTACCGGTGTACCTATAGTGTTTCTCTATTAACTCACTGAGTTCTTGAATTTCATCCTCACCAACTAATTTCCTTGCATAAACGTAGGAATAGTTAAGTTTACAGTCTAACGAGTCATCTTCATCGAGTATATAAGCATATCCTCCGGTCATACCTGCTCCTAAGTTGTACCCCACTTCTCCCAGGACTACCACTATTCCTCCGGTCATATATTCGCAACAGTGGAGCCCTGCACCTTCTATTACAGCTACAGCTCCGCTATTTCTTATCGCAAATCTCTCACCTGCTAAACCTGCGGCGAAAAGCTCTCCTCCCGTTGCACCGTAAAGACAGGTGTTACCCATTATTACGTTTTTATCCGTTTCCCGTACATCGGTGGGAATTATAACAATTCTTCCACCGTACATACCTTTCCCTACATAGTCATTTGCATCTCCTATAAGTGTAAGGCTCAGACCCTTATGGTTGAAAGCTCCAAAACTCTGACCGGCAGTTCCTTTAAAAGTAAGCTTTATGGTATCCTCCGGAAGTCCTTTATCTCCATAAAAGAGGGAGATGAAGTAATTAATCTTGGTAGGGATAGTTCTATCGGTATTCTTTATAGTGTATTCCTTCTCAACGGGAATACCTTCTTCAATGTACGGAAGTAATTCGGATAGTATCTTGTCGTTAAAGTTAGGAGAGGGATTATCGTTTTTCTCAACCATACACCTTCTTGGTTCATTTTCAGGATACCTCTCTAGGAGTGCTTCCACCTTTATTCTCTTGGAACCTGGGAATTCATCGTACCTTACTACTTCAAGAAGGTCTGTTCTTCCGATAATTTCATCAAGGCTTCTGAATCCCATTTCTGCCAGAATTTCTCTCACTTCCTGAGCAACGGCTCTAAAGTATGCCATTACATTTTCAACTTTCCCTTTGAACTTTGCTCTGAACTTAGGATCTTGTGTAGCTACTCCAGTAGGACACCTGTTTGTATGGCATATTCTTGCCATCACACATCCTTCCGCTATCATCGCGGCAGTTCCAAATCCGAATTCTTCCGCACCCATAAGTGCGGCTATTATTACATCTTTTCCTGTTCTGAAACCACCGTCTACCCTTATCCTTATTTTGTCTCTTAGATGGTTTTCCATTAAAACTCTTTGGGTTTCTGTTAATCCTATTTCCCAATAATTACCCGCATTTTTTATGGATATGTATGGAGATGCTCCTGTTCCTCCTTCAGTTCCACTGATTTGAACAACATCCGCGTAAGCCTTAGCAACACCTGCGGCTATAGTTCCCACTCCTCTTTCTGCAACCAGTTTTACACAAACTCTTGCAAAGGGATTGGCTTGTTTTAGGTCATGTATAAGCTGTGCTAAGTCTTCTATGGAGTATATATCGTGGTGAGGAGGTGGAGATATTAAAGTGACTCCAGGTTGTGAGTGCCTTAGTTTTGCTATATATTCGTTGACCTTATGACCGGGAAGTTGTCCACCTTCTCCGGGCTTTGCTCCTTGGGCTATTTTAATTTCTAAATCCTTAGCAGATGCAAGATAAGTGGGGGTTACCCCGAACCTTCCACTCGCAACCTGCTTTATAGCGGAGTTTTTAATAGTCCAATATCTTTCTGGGTCTTCTCCTCCTTCGCCGGAGTTTGATTTCATCCCGAGTCTGTTACAAGCTTCCGCTATTGTTTCATGGGCTTCGGGAGATAAAGCTCCGAGGGACATTCCTCCGGTAACGAAACGTTTCAGGATATTCTCTACCGGCTCCACTTCTTCTATGGGAATAGGTTTGGAAGATTTTTTGTAAGTAAGTAGATGTCTTATAAAGGTAGGATGCTGACTGTTTGCAAGTTTTGAAAACTCCTTGAAGTCTTCGTAATTTTTCCTTTGAAGGAACTTGTGAAGTGCTCTTACCACCTGAGGAGACCATGCATGGAATTCCCCACCTTTTTTTACTTTCATCTGTCCGCCGACGTCCAGCTTAGGTTCTTCTACTTCATAGGCGGCATTATGCCTGGCTAGAGTTGAGGCTTCGATTTCTTCCAATCCGTCAGCTTCCAAGGTTACAGGTGTTCCTGTGAAGAATTCTTCAACGAAATCTTTGTTAAGGCATACGGTATCGAATATTTGTGCGCCTTGATAGGAGTTGAGAGCAGATATTCCCATTTTTGACATTATCTTCAAAAGACCTTTTTCAAGGGCTTCCTTATATTTGAAGACTGCTTCTTCATAGGGAATTTCGAGTTCTCCACTTTCACACATTTCGTAAATTACTTCGTAAGCGAGATAAGGATATACAGCACTGGCTCCGTATCCTATCAGGCATGCAATCTGGTGGCTATCTCTGGCTTCTCCTGTTTCAACTATAAAGGAAACTTTATGGGCTAAACCTTGTTTAGCCAGATGTTTTACACATGCCGAAACCGCAAGTAGTGCAGGAATAGCAACTCTGTATTTACTTATGTATCTGTCCGAGAGAATTATTATGTCTGCTCCTTCCCTAACCGCTTCTTCCACTCTTCTTTGAAGTGTCTCTATTCCGAGTTTCATGTCGTTTATGGGTATCTCTTCGTATAAGGCATCCATGATAAGTTCGGAAATCCTTCTTTCTCCTGTAATGTCCTGAAGTTCAACGATGTTATAACTTCTTTCTTTCGGGTATGCTATAGGTATTCTTACAACCTTAAATTTATCCTGATTTTCAATAGCTCTTAACTGATAGTCCAAAAGTATAGGTGAGTCTATCTGGAGTCTTTTAGCGTGTTCTTCGGTTTCCTTTAGGAAATTCCTCTTATAGCCAAGGTTCATTCTAAGTGACATTACCGCTTTTTCTCTTATAGGGTCTATGGGAGGATTGGTCACTTGGGCAAATCTTTGTTTGAAGTATCTGTACAGAAGTTGAGGTTTCTCAGAGAGTGGTGGTAGCGGAGTGTCATCTCCCATAGCCCAAGTCATTTCGTTTCCGTTTTCTGCCATGTACTTTATCTGATTTTTTATTTCCTCTTCACTCCAACCAAAAGCTACAAGTTTTCTTTCTCTATCTGGGTCGTCTTTCGGCTTTTCCAATTTGTAGTTATTCTCTATTTCAGAAAGTCTGAACAGATGTTTATCCAGCCATTCTTTATAGGGTTTTGAGTTTGCAAGTTCCTCAAGAATTTCTTGGGTTTTCTTTATCTTTCCTTCTCCAATTTCTATGATTATCGTATCACCGGGTCCCAGTCTACCTTTTTCCACTATTTCTTTACCGCTTAAATCAACCATGCCCACTTCAGAACCAAGAACTACGAATCCTTCTTTTGTAATTACGTATCTCGCAGGTCTGAGACCGTTTCTATCCAAGTGAGCTCCGATAACTTTGCCGTCGGTAAAGGCGATTGCTGCAGGGCCGTCCCATGGTTTCATAAGTAGAGATTCATACTCAAGGAAAGCTTTAACCTTTTCCGAAAGTCCGGGCACTGTTTCCCAAGCCGGGGGTATAAGCATGTACATCGCATGTTCCGGTTTGTATCCTACGAGGCATAGAAGTTCAAATACTCTATCCAGAGAAGCCGAATCACTCTCCTCATGGGAAACTAACGGTTTTATAAGTTCTTCTTTCCCTTTTAGTAGCTCATGTTCAAGTTCGTGCTGCAGGGTGAGCATCCAGTTTCTATTTCCCTGTATTGTGTTTATTTCTCCATTGTGGGCTAAATAACGAAGTGGCTGTGCTAATCTCCAGTTTGGAAGAGTATTTGTAGAATACCTTTGATGGAATAGTACGAAGGATGTTTCAAAATCCTCATTCAGCAGGTCCTGATAGAAGTTATCCAACTGAGGAGCCACCAGCATTCCCTTGTAAACAACTGTTCTGGTGGAAAGTGAAGCGACATAAACCTTATCCTCGTATTTTCTTTCTATTTTTCTTCTTACGAAGTAAAGTCTAAGTTTCCTTTCTTCTTCAGGGATACCTTTCATATCCAGGAATAGTTGGCGTATCCGAGGCATTACTTTAAGAGCAACTTCTCCAACAGCTTCTTGATTAACCGGAACATCCCTCCAACCTATAACCTTTATACCTTCACTTATAAAGGCTTCCTCTATTTTCGGTTCAATAGATTCATATAAAAAGAATACTCCGAGTGCAAAATTGTTCTCATCGGAAAGGTTATACCCTAAGCGTTCTATTTCTTTCAGGAAAAACTTCCTAGGAATTTCCGTAAGAATCCCCGCACCATCTCCGGTTTTACCATCCCCGCCTATTGCTCCTCTATGGGTTAAATTCTTAACAGCCTCAATACCTTGCTTTAGAATTTCATAGCTTTGTCTTCCGTAAATATCACATACGAATCCTACACCGCAACTATCATACTCTTGCCACATTCTTCCACCTCTACCCTAAAGTTGTAAGTATTTATAATTTAATAGAAATTTCAGCTAATTTGAGCATTGATACTAACCTTTTTGATTTCACCTTCTTCGAGTTCTATTAGAAGATTACAGTATTTGAAGCTATAAGGTCTATGGGCAACCACAAAGAATGTTCTATCCGAAAAGTATTTAAAAAGATTGTCTATAACTTCCCGTTCTGTGTTTGTATCCAGGGCAGAAGTTGCTTCATCGAGGATAATTATTTCGGGATTTTTAAGGAATATTCGTGCTATTGCCAGCCTTTGTTTTTCGCCACCCGATAAATTTCTACCTCCCTCTTCAATACGCATATCGAGTAGCTCCTGCGAATTTAGGACGAAATCACACCTTGCCAACTCAAGGGCTTTTATCAATTCTTCTTCCTTAGCTTGTGGATTAGCTATCAAAAGGTTATCCCTTACAGTACCTCGAAAAAGTATTACTTCTTGGCTGAGAAATCCTATTTTCTTCCTCAAACTTGTGAGTTTAAAATTTCCCAACTCTACTTCGTCGAGGAAGATACTCCCTTTATACTCAATAAGTCTGGGTATTAGTTTTATGAATGTACTTTTCCCGCTTCCGGTATGACCTTTAATTCCCACTTTATCGCCTTTCCTTACGGCAAGATTTATGCCTTTTAGTATCCTATTTCCGTTGACTTCTACGGAAACATCTTTAAAAGTAATGCCATCTTTTAAGTTTTCGAATTCTTTATCTCCTTCCTTTTCTTCCAAAAGATTGAGAATGTTAAGTATACGTTCAAAGAGAGGAGTGGAACCTTTAAGGTTCATTACCGCTTTTTGAACTTCCATCATTGGCTTTTGAATCATGAAGAGAGCCGTGAGAAAGGATATAAAATCACCTGTGGTGATATCTCCGCTTACTATTCTCAGTCCTCCTACGAAAAGTATAACCGCTACAACTAAATAACCGAAAATGTAGTTAATTACGGTATTTCCAATTATATAGAGGTTTATCTTTACTGAAGATTTAAATAGTTTTTCCGAAAATTCCGTAAACTTTATTAAAAAGAGCTTCTCTGCAAGGAAAAGTTTTATATTTTCTATACCTTTGAAGGTTTCGGTTAGAACACTCGTAAGTAGGGAAACTCTTTCCCTTTGCATTGAAAGATGTTTCTTTTTCTTATTCGAAAAATACTTTGTGAAAATCACCATAAAGGGAAAAAGCAAGAAGATTAGACCTGTAAGAACGATATCTCTGTAAAGTAGAACACCAAATAGAGCTACTACAACAAAAGGTTCCCTTATGAGTTTAGGCAGATATTCACCAAAAACCTGTTTAAAACTTTCCAAATCACTTACAATTCTGCTTATTAAATCTCCTGAAGGGGAATGAATAAAGTAATTTAGTGGTATTTTCAAAAGTTTTTCGTACACCTGATTCCTTAAAATCATAACCAGCTTCTCGGATATGTAAACTAGTGTAAATGTGGATATAAAGAAACCGATTTGCATAAGAGTTGCTGAACCGAGAAGTAAAATCACATACTTTAAAAGTTCCTCTTGGTTTTTCAAAATAAGGACATTATCAACAACATTTTTTATAAGCAGTGTTATAGTGGTAGCTCCTACCGACTGGAGTGCTGAACCTACTAAGGAAAGTAAAAACAGAAGTATGTAGGGCTTCAGTAGTGAGAAGAGCCAAGGGAAGTATTTCATTTAAAATGATTATCGGAGAACTCTTCCCAAGTGCAAAACTCATCGGATAGGTTAAGGATTTTCAGTATATCTTTATACGGTTTTACTTCTTCTTCTAGTTCCCTTTCAAAAATTTCTTTCCCTATTTTTTCTATAACCTTTTCGGATATAGTGGTAAAAATTCTAAGTACTGCTTTCTCTTCCTTTTTACTTAACACCTTTATAGTATTTATCCTTCCGTTTTCGATATAAAGGGAAGGAATTTCTGCAATTTTAAGAATTAGTTGATTTAATTCATCAAATAGTGAGTACTTGCCTATAAGATTTTTCAGTTTATTTAA
>DQTK01000045.1 GCA_015662815.1 Aquifex aeolicus
AATAGGTTTACCTATAATCACCTTGACTTTTGCTATTGATTTTGGAATTATAGTTCCCCGGGGAAGAATCTTATCCGTACCGTGTATATATACAGGTAATACAGGAAATCCACTCTTTATAGCTAAAAATCCTACACCTGGTTTCGGTCTACCGAATTGTCCCGGCTCTACTCTTCTCCCTTCTGGGAAAATGCAGACTTTACAGCCGCTTTGGAGAAGCTTTAAGGATTCTTCAAGAACAGGTATGTCGTTAATACTCTTCTTCACAGGAAGGGTTCTCATATGTTTTAATAACCATCCTATA
The DNA here is from genome assembly GCA_015662815.1 of Aquifex aeolicus. Taxonomy (GTDB): domain Bacteria; phylum Aquificota; class Aquificia; order Aquificales; family Aquificaceae; genus Aquifex; species Aquifex aeolicus_A. The sequence goes on from DQTK01000045.1 coordinate 305, forward strand.
GGAGGTTTAAAAAGCTCTTCTTTCGCAAGAAAAAAAAGCGGCTCGGGAAACACGGCATCCAGTACGGGAGGGTCAAGGTGACTCCTATGATTTGCTGCGACAATACAGGGATATTCTGGGATATTTTCCAGCCCTATAACTTCAAGTCTTAGAAAACCTTTAAAAAAGGGCTTTATTAACTTCCACAGTGGTAAAAAAAAGTAAGCTCCTATCGGGCTCAAAGGACACTTATCCATATTTGTACCTCAACAATCTATGAGTCTTTCTAATTCCCTTTTTAATTCTTCCTTTGTTTTGTTAGTGTCAATCTTTACGTAGTTCACATCATCAGGTTTTTCGAAGATTTCCTTTTGCTTTAAATAGATTTTAAAGTCAGCATCGGAAACATCTTTCCTATTTTCTAAACGTCTTTTTATTACCCCCTCAGGTGCCCAAGCTAATATAAATAGAACATCTTTAAAGTTTTTTAAAATAAGCTCCCTTTGCCACCTTTTTAGAAAGGTAGCGTCAAGAACAACCCTTCCACCTTTATTTAAAATTTCCTTAGCTCTATTTACCATTTCTCTGTAAACTCTTACCGTCATATCTTCTGTATATATACCTTTCCCGAAATCTGCCTTGGCACTTTCTTCCGGCTTAATGCCTGAAAGTCCCTTTCTGATAACATCACTCCTTAGCCAAGCATACCCAAACCCTTCGTTAAGTATTGAACTCAAAAAGGATTTACCCGAACCTGACAGACCGAATATAACTACTACGTTTTTCATAGTTTTATAAACTGCTTACTGGGTTTAAAAACTACTACTTTCCTTTCCGGGATTTCTATTAATTTCATTTCCTTGAGATTCATCCCTTTCTTTGGCTTCCTATTTTTTACTATGAAAGTACCGAAACCTGAAACTTTTACGTTTTCCCCTTCTAAAATTTTCCCCTCAATTATGTTAAAGATTTCCGAAACCATATCGTAAAGTTCTTTTTTGTTAAGCTTCAAACCACTTTCTTTAACGAGACGGTCGTATAGCTTATTGGTTATATCCCTCTTAGTCATAAAGGAATATTATAAGGCGGGGGAAACTCCCTTACTGTATTTTCCATTTTTTCTTGAGAATCTCTCCTAACTTGAATCCACCTGTAGAAGGGGAGGATACAACTACAGCTTCTTCTTTTTCTTCTTCAACTTTAGGCTTTTCTTCTATCAACGCGTTTATACTGAAAGTCACCTTACCTTCTTTGGGGTTGAGGTCTATAATCTTCACTTCGTACTCTTGGCCTTTTCTTACACGTATATGCTTTGGAACTTCGGAGAAGGGTAATAGCCCCTCAACACCCTCTGGAAGTTCAAGAAATGCTCCGAAGGGAGCAAGCTCTTTTACTGGAAGTTTCACAACATCTCCAACTTTGTACTTTTCCTGAACCTTTTCCCAGGGATTTTCCGTAAGTTGTTTTATACCGAGTTTAATATACTTACCTTCAAGTCCGAGAACAGCAAACTCTCTTTCTTCTCCTTCCTTGAGAACCTCTTCAATCCTCTTGGGTCTTGTCCAAGATAGATTGCTTCTATGGATAATTCCCCTTACACTATCCTCGAGCTCAACTATAGCCCTGCTACCTTCAATTTTAAGAACTTTGCCCACAACCTTAGATCCGGCAGGATGCTTTTGTAGGAAAATATCCCAAGGTCTTGGCTGTGCGCGTTTAATGGAGAGGGCTAATCTTCTTTTCCTGGGCTCTATCTTTAGGATTTTCACTTTTACCGTATCACCCTTCTTAAATTCCGGTTTACCCTCCCATGCGAGTTCTTCTTCGGGAACAAATCCTTCAATCCCTTCCATTAACTCAACTATTACGCCTCTGGGAGTAACGGCAATAACCCTTCCTTCGAGTATATCTCCCTGTTTGTGTTCCTTTATAAACTTCTCCCAAGGATTGCCTTTGAGTTCCCTGAGGCTTACAATAATAAAACTTTTTTCCTTGTCTATCCTTTTAACCTTTACCTTTAGGTTTTCCCCTACATCTGTATAGTTATAGGGATTTTTATCCCTTCCCCAAGAAAGTTCTTCCTTAGGAAGGAATGCCCTAAGGACTCCATCTACTATAAGAGTTACTCCCTTGTTGGGGTCTACCTTTACAACCTTTCCTTCAACAACATCTTTAGGTTTGAGAGTATTGAGAAGCTCCTGCCTTCTCTTTTCCCTTTGTTCGTCCAAGTAAACCTTATGGGATACGATAATCCTAGGTCTTCTTCCATCTAATCTGAAGTCTAAAATTTTGAAACTGAGAACTTGACCTTCTTTAATTTTTCTACCGGTTTCGGAAAGAGGAAGGAATGCCTTTATGCCTTCGAAATCTACTATAAAGCCCCCGCGGGCTTTTCTTTCTACCTTTCCCACTACGTCACTCTTCTCTATGAAGGCTTTCCTCAGGTTTTCAAGCTCCTTCTGTTCCTCCAGAGGTTTTCTTGAAAGTACGGGGTTTTGTATTCTCGGAGAAAACCTTATTATAACTGCCTCTACTTCATCCCCTTCCTTGATTTCGGGAATCTCCTCCTTAGAAATTACCGCTTCAGTTTTATAACCTATGTCAACAAATACTGTATCTCCGGAAACTTTTACAACTTTACCTTTTACTATCTGCCCTTTTTGGAATTCCCCCGGGAAGGTTATAGACTCTTCAAGGAGCTTTTCAAATTCATTCATTAACTTCCTCCAGAAGTTTTTTATTATAACAAATTTTACCTAGATTTCCAAGCGAAAAGGATTCTAAAGAAGGTTTTTGTGTTCGCTTAACCATTCCCTAAATGACTTTCCGGATAATATACTATTTAAAATATCTTTTTCGAGTTCTGTCAAGTCTTTTGGAATTCTATCGGGTCTTTTTTTTACAGTATTTTCTATTCTGTGCCATAGTTTCCAAAGTTCTATAAGTTTGTGATGCCCTGAAAGCAGCTCCTCGGGAACTTTCATCCCCTTAAATTCTCTTGGGCGTGTATAAACAGGATATCCGAGCCAGCGGTTTGAAAAACTATCTTCTTTCAAACTCTGGGGTTCACTTAAAACTCCGGGAAGTAATCTACTCACCCCATCTATTAACGTTAAAGCTACTATCTCTCCACCCGATAAAATAAAATCCCCTAAAGAAATTTCTTCATCCACTATACTTTTTACACGCTCATCTATTCCTTCGTATCTTCCGCATATAACCATAATGTTTCCTTTTTCAGAAAGTTTCTCCAGAAGCTTCTGGTCTATTTTATTTCCCCATGGCTCAGTTATAAGAACGTAAGGTTTACCGTATTTTTCTACAACGCTTTCATAGGCACTTAAAATAGGCTGGGGTTTTAGAACCATACCGGGAAGACCACCGTAAGGTACGTCATCAACCTGTCCTTTGGGAGCAAAGCTTCTCAAATCTATAGGGTAAACCTCTATCTTACCTTTTTTGATAGCTTGTTTTACTATCCCGTATTCGGTATAACAGGTTATTATTTTGGGGAATATAGTTAGGACGAAGAAACGGAGTGGATTAGAACTCAAAGTCCCTTAAGTATTTAGCCCTTGAGGGATGTCTTAGTTTTCTTAGGGCTTTATTTTCTATTTGTCTTATCCTTTCTCTGGTCACATTAAACATCTTTCCTACCTGTTCAAGAGTATACTCCGTTCCATCTACAAGACCGTATCTGTACATAAGTATTTCCCTTTCTTTTTCGGAAAGGGTTTGGAGAACCTTTTCGAGTTGCTCCCTCAATAATTTCCTCGTTACCTGTTCCTCTGGATTGGGGATAGACTTATCTTCTATAAAGTCTTTTAGGAAAGTATCCTCATCATCCCCTATTGGCGTTTCAAGGGATATAGGTTCTTGGGAGAATTTCATAACCTTCCTCACTTTGTCCACTGGAATGTCTAAATACTCCGCAACTTCTTCAGGTGTGGGTTCTCTTCCATTTTCTTGGAAAAGTTTCTTCGAGGCTTTAATTATCTTGTTAATGGTTTCTATCATGTGAACAGGTATTCTTATGGTTCTTGCTTGGTCTGCTATAGCTCTGGTTATAGCTTGCCTAATCCACCAAGTAGCGTAAGTGGAGAATTTATAACCCTTTCTGTAATCGTACTTATCAACGGCTTTCATAAGTCCTATATTTCCTTCCTGTATTAAGTCAAGGAAATGAAGTCCCCTGTTTACGTATTTTTTCGCTATTGACACAACCAGTCTTAGGTTTGACTGTATCATTATTTGTTTGGCTTGAACCACCTTTTTCCTACCTTGTTCGATTATTTTCATAACTTTCGGTATCTCTTCTTCAGGGAAGATACCTATAAGATTCTGGAGTCTTTCCACTTCCCTCCTTAGGGATATATACTCGTTCACGAGAGTAGCTACCTTTTCAAAGGGTATTCCCTTTTCTTGTATTGTCTTTTGGATTTCTCCATCACTGAGGTAATTGTTTGCAAAGTAATCGGGATCCTTGTGCAATGCTTTCAGTTTCCTTATACGTGCATTTAAATCTTTTTTCTTTCTTGAGTATTCTTTGAATAGCTTTATTATTTCTTCCGTTACCCTTTCGAATTTAGCGTATTTAATTTTCATTTCCCTGATTATTTTGTTCATTTTCGCATGAGCGTATAGGTATTTTTTCCTATTTTCGGGGCTGGGATTTCTAAGGTACTCTTTTCTTACATTCAACAGTTCCTTGTATGCTTTCGAAAGCTCATAGCCTTTTTCTATAAAATGTCTGGTAAATTCTTCAAAGCGATTCTCAAAGTCTTCATCGTTTTCATACTCAACTAAATCCATAACTTCGTGTATCTTTACCTTTCCGTTACATAGTCTTCCCCAGTCATCAAGTATTTTCTCTACTAGGAAAGAAGTTCTCATTAAACCCCTTCTCATTATCTTTCTGCCTATTTCTATTTGGCGAGCGTAATATATTTCCTCTTCTCTTTTAAGAAGGGGTATTTTTCCCATCTCACGTAGGTAAAGCTTTACCGGGTCACCGTCTCTTCCTACTGCTGTAAAGGAACCGGAAACTACAACTTCTTCCTCCTCTATGGTTTCTGTCTCTTCCAAATCTTCCTCATTTTCAACTACTTGAATATTCATCCTGTGGAATAAATCCATAAGTTCCTCGAAAATGTCAGAAGATACAAAATCCTCTTCCAAAACTTCATTAATCTCGTCATAGGTAAGGTATCCCTTTTCTTTTCCCATTTCAATTAGCTGTCTGACGCTTTCCTTTTCCAGCATTCCTTACCTCCTAACTCTGAAAATTTATTTAAATTAAACATTTTTAATTACTTTTAAAGACTTTTTTCTTATTTCTTTTAGTTTTTCTATACTTTTCATATCTTAATCTTTCCAAGGTATCTCTGAACACTTTTTCAAAATTATCACATTCAAAAGATATTATTTCTTTTGGCAGTTCATATTCTTCACCGTTTAAAGCCTTTTTGCATAAATCCTTTACCTCTTCTCTTAATTTAATCTCATCTAAGTTTATATTCTCCTTAAAAATTAATAATCCTTTTATTATTACCTTTTCTTTAAAACTAAAGTCCTTTTCTTTTCTGTCTGAAATCTTTTTAATCCCTTGTAAGTCTAGTAGGTCGTTTAGAGAATAGTTTAAATCTTTATAAAACTTAGATGCTACTTCAAATCTAAGGGAATAATCTTCTATAAAGCTCAAGAAAAATTTAAATTCTTTTACAATTTTTTTTCTGTTTTCCTTTTTCTCTTTACATTGTATTACCAAATCTTCAAATAAATCAGGCGAACTATTTATTAACTCCTTAAGGGATTCCCTGCCGAATTCCCTAACGAATTCATCAGGGTCGTATCCTTCAGGAAGATAGATTGGGTAAACTTCAAGTCCTGCCTTCAAAAGATGCGGTATGGCACTTTTCATCGCTTTTCTTCCGGCATCGTCTCCGTCGTAGAGGATGTAAACTTTTTTTGTATACTTAGAAAGAAGCTCAGCCTGTTCGTAAGTAAGAGCGGTTCCCAGAGGAGCCACTACGTTTCTTATACCCTCTGAGAAAAGTTTTAGGACATCAAAATATCCCTCAACGAGTATTGCGTATCCATCTTCCTTTATGTAATCCTTAGATTCATAAAGGGCAAATAAATTTTTCCCTTTTTTAAACACCTCACTATCTGGAGAGTTTATGTACTTTGGTGTGTTGTCCTCTTTAAGTCTTCTTCCACCAAACCCTATAATCCTTCCTCTCGGGTCTCTTATAGGGATTACAACTCTCCGAGAAAATAAATCCCTGTAGGCTTTCTCGCCCAACTTTATTAAATTCTTGGTCTTAAGATAATCCTCGAGAAATCCATCCTGCCGGAGAACTCTTACAAGTTCTTCACTGGAAGGAGCAAAACCCAATCCGAATCTCTTTACAGTTTTACCGTCTATTCCTCTATCCTTTAGATATTCTGCAACCTTTTCGTTCTTTAGTAAGCTTTCCCTATAAAAGTCGGAAGCTCTGTCAATGGCTAAAAAAATCCTTTCATCTTTGGAAATTTTCTTTAAATCGAGGGTCTTCCCGTACTTCTTTGCAAGTTCAAGTGCTGCTTCAAAGTAGGAGATATTCTCGTATAGAGATACAAACTTTATAGCATCTCCCCCTACTCCACACCCAAAACATTTGAAAATCTGCTTACTGGGAGATACATAAAAGGAAGGAGTTCTATCAGGATGGAATGGACAATTAGTTCTATAGTTAGACCCTACCCTTTCCAGGTTAAGGTACTCGGATATCACATCAACTATATCTATTTCTCGCCGAAGGTCTTCTATGTCCGATGACATCACTCAAAAGAATTTATTATCTCACTGACCTATGTCAAGGTGTAAAGGAAACAAAAAAGCAGAAAAGTTGAAAGAAAATTGTTCTGGTGAAGTCTGTATGTTTTGGCTAAACTTCCTGTTGTAAATCCTAAATCCCCTAATTATTAAACAGGCTCAATTATAATTGAAAAGGTGCTAAAATAAGTAATTAATTACTTTTATAAGAGAGGTGAAAAGATGTTTTACGTATCCAAGATAACACCTTTTTTATTTATGTTTGCTCTAATTAATTTGTTCATTTCACTATTTTTAAAACTTACTCAGAATTTTCAACTCTTTATTATAACTTTGGTTTTTGGCTTTATAGGCCTTACACTAACGGGGGCTATTTACCAGATAGTTCCAAATTCTCAGAACCGTAAGCTTTCCAGACCAAAACTTTCTTATATTGTCCTCGCTTTAATCCTATATGCATTTTTAAAGTTTTACATTGGGAATTATGAGAGCGGA
>DQTK01000001.1 GCA_015662815.1 Aquifex aeolicus
AGTTAGTCTATACTAACCAAAATTTTGAGGGGTAGACAGAAGCTTTGGAAATCAAGAGTTTAAATGAAGAAATCCCCATGAGAGGGTTTATCAATGCCTAACGTTTCCCTTTCGTAAAAATGTTTTGTCCTGAACTTATAGATAATTACCAAGTCGTAAGTTTCGTCCAGTTCACCATTAAATTGTGTATCAGGAATATTACGAAAAAACTCTATATCTGAAAATTCTATTGTACTGTTTCGTTTTTCCTCTTTCAGTTGTTAATTTAAGGGTTATGGATTGGGGTCAGGTTTTAACGATAATCTTTGGTATAGCAGGTTTTATGTCTATATTTATGTTTTTACACAGTTAAAACAGATTTAATATTTCCAAATAATTCTCTCTGGTTATTACCGTATCCCTACGGTATGTATCTCTCTCGTAAGGGAAATCTTTTCTGAAGTGAACTCCTCTGCTTTCCTTTCGGCTCAAAGCTCCCTCTACCGTACAGAGTGCAACCAAGAGTATATCGAGTAGCTGTCTGTTTGAGAATGTTGGTTCCCAGTTTACGGATTCCTTAATCCATTTGTATAGAATTTCCTTTGCTTCACTTAAATCCTTTTCGTTCCTTTCCAATCCTACCTTATCCCACATTAGCTTTTTGAGTTCTTCTATACCGAAAGATGGTTTAAAATTACCCTTCCTTTTATTTTTGAAATGAGTTTTTGATATCTTATAGAGTTTTGTTTCCAGTGCTATTTGATAGGCAACCCTGAATCCGAAAACTATTCCCTCAAGTAAAGAGTTGGATGCCAAGCGATTTGCTCCGTGAACACCGGTGCAACTACACTCTCCTACCGCATAAAGCCCGTTTACCGTAGTTCTTCCTCTATCATCTACTTCTATTCCTCCTATATAGTAATGGGCTGCGGGGTTTACCGGAATTAAATCCTTATAAGGATTCAATCTTTTTTCCTTTAAGAAACCGTATATAGTGGGAAATCTCTCCTCCAGTCTTATCCCTTTTTTTACCAAAGGAGAAAAATCGAGGAAAACTTTTCTACCTTCCCTTAACTGTCGGTATATAGCCCTTGCGACTTCATCTCTGGGTAGGAGCTCATTTACAAATCTTTCACCTCTATCGTTCACGAGAATCGCTCCCTCTCCCCTTACCGCTTCTGAAATGAGTAGGTTTGAATTCTCTAACACCGTAGGATGAAATTGGATGAACTCTGGGTTCTTTACATTAGCTCCTGACCTAAAAGCTGTTCCTATACCATCCCCCCTCACTTTTTTTGGGTTGGATGTGTAGTAATACATGGATGCTGCTCCGCCTGTAGCAAGAACGACAAAAGCAGTCCTTCCAAAGTTCAACAAACCGTCTTTTGCATAAAGTATTCCTTGAACTGTATTTTCTCTTATAAGAATTTCCTGAAGTTCTCCTTCAATTACCTGTATTTTGTATTCTTCGACTTTATTTAAGAGCTTCGTGTATATTTCCCGCCCGGTGTAGTCTTTTACCTTGAGAACTCTGGGTTTTGAATGCCCTCCTTCGAGGGTGGTTTCGTAAAAGCCATCTTTCTTATCGAAATCAACTCCCCATCTCTCAAGGTCTACTATCCTGAGGACTCCCTCATAGGTGAGAATCCTGGTATGTATTTCATGATTCAGATACCTTCCTGCTCTCAGAGTATCACAGTAGTGAAGGTATGGACTATCGTCCGGAAGAACCGCTCCCGCTATTCCTCCCTGTGAGAAGTAAGTATTACCTATTCCCCTTGTAATAATTACAGGATTCAGTCCTATCTCTTTGAGATACAGGGCTGTGGCTAATCCTGCTATACCGCTACCGCATACAATTACCTGAGCTTCGTTTTCGGAAAGCTTAGAAGTATCAAATTCTAGAAAATAATTCATTTTCAAGTATTTTAACAATCAAATAAGTAAGTTTTTGGGGGTCATGCCTTACAAAATCTCCTGTTTCTCCTATTAAGTCTTCCGCATAAACTGTAATACCCTCTTTAGCTATTTTTGTTATGTCAGGAGTCACGGGTTCCTGATTTTGCTCAAGATACTTTCTGAGAAGAGCATCCGAAGGCATCTTTGTATTTACTATTGCAACGTCAACTTTATCTAGCTTTGAAAATTCAAGGAACTTCTGAATGTGGTCATAGGCGGTAAAGTTATCGGTTTCTCCGGGTTGAGTCATTACATTTACCACGAAAATCCTAAGGGCGTTGCTATCTTTTATCGCTTCTTTTATACCGTGAACGAGAAAATTGGGAAGAATACTTGTAAATAGACTTCCCGGTCCTATTACTATAACATCAGCCTGTGAAATCTTATCTAGGGCTTCTTCGGGAGCTTTAGGGTTTTGAGGCTCAAGCCATATCTCTTTTATCCTATACCCCTTTTTTCCGTATTCGGTTATCTCCTCCTCTCCTTTGATTATTTCACCGTTGTCAAACTCCGCTACCAGGTTTACATTTTCATCGGTTGATGGAATTATATTTCCATTGGTTTTCAAGATTTTTGAGGTAAGTTTTACCGCTTCTAAGAAGCTTCCAGTTATATCGGTAAGGGCTGTTAAAAAGAGATTTCCGAAAGCGTGTCCTTGTAAACCGTCTCCTTTAAACCTGTATTGGAAAAGTTTTTGCATGAGTTCTTCCGCTTCCGAAAGGGCAACTATACAATTTCTTATATCTCCCGGAGCAGGAATGTTGTATATCTTTCTGAGTTTCCCCGTACTCCCTCCACTATCCGCAACTGTAACAATTGCAGTAAGCTCAGATATAGTCCTTCCTACTTCCTTTTTCAAACCCCTGAGGAGGGAAGAGAGTCCTGTCCCTCCACCTACTGTAACCACCCTTAAGTTTCCCATGGCAATTTTCCCTCTACGAAGATTTTTATCCTCATACTCCCGAGAATAATTGTTAAATTTTTATAATAACCTTCCGGAGATTTTTCCCCGTAAAGAATTTTTATCCTTTTATACTTAAATGCCTTGAGTTTACCTTCAGAGAGAATGATTTCTTTTCCATCTTGCGAGCGAAGTAATACTTCACCTCTACAGCTTACAACCTTGTAATCTCCGGGAAAATAACCGTAGATTATACTCATCGGTGATAATGGGAGGTTAAAACACATACCATTCCAGCAGAAAAAAGAAGAGTCCACAATTAAACCCTGCTGAGGAACCTTTATCGTTTCTTCATTACCCTCTTTTTCAATTAAGAAGGGCACTCTTAAAAAACCACCTTTGATGTATCCATATAACTTTACTTTCTCAGGGGGCTTTTGTATTACCTTACCCAGAAGTTCATTTCCGTCAGGACATACCTTAGGGGCACAGGAAATTATAGTCAGGAAGAAGAAAAAACTGAGAAGACTGATTATTTTCATCTTTTCCTTATCTTCACAGCTAGGGCATGAGCTGTGAGGCCTTCCGCTTCTGCTATTCTCTCAGCCGGACCGGCAACTTTCGCGAACCCTTCCCTTGATACGTACAGAACCGAAGAGCGTTTTATAAAATCGTAAACTCCCAAAGGTGAGAAAAATCTTGCCGTTCTTCCGGTGGGAAGTGTATGATTGGGACCGAGGACGTAGTCTCCCAGAGGCTCGGTAGTGTAATCCCCGAGGAATATAGCTCCCGCGTGTTTTAGTTCAGGTAGAAGCGCTAAGGGTTCCCTCGTCATAACTTCTAAATGTTCGGGAGCTATGTAATTGGCTACTTCACAGGCGTGATGTAAGTCTTTGACTATGAATATAGTTCCGAAGTTATTTAAAGAATTTTCCGCTATTTCTTTTCTTTCAAGTGCATTCAGAAGTTTGTAAACTTCTTCTTTTACTCTGCCGGCAAGTTCTTCCGAAGGTGTCAGAAGGATAGAAGCTGCGAGTTCATCGTGCTCTGCTTGGGATAGCATATCGGCGGCTATCCATTCGGGATTTGCTTCTTCGTCCGCTATTACCAATATTTCTGAGGGACCCGCTATCATATCTATATCCACGGTTCCGAAAACGAGCTTTTTAGCAAGGGCTACGTATATATTTCCCGGACCTACAATCTTATCAACCTTAGGAATTGTTTCTGTACCAAAAGCCAGTGCTCCTATTGCCTGAGCACCGCCTACCTGGAATACCTTGCTCACACCGGCAATAAAAGCTGCAGCCAGGGTATACTTATTGGGCTTTGGAGATACCATTATTATCTCTTCAACCCCTGCAACGGATGCGGGAACAACATTCATAAGGACAGTTGAAGGGTATGCAGCCTTACCACCCGGAACGTAAACTCCTACCTTTTCCAGAGGAATAACTTTTTGACCGAGAATTATCCCCCCTTCTTCTTTGAAAAAGGACTTTTCTAACTGTTTTTCGTGAAATACCCTTATTCTTTCCCCGGCAACCTCAAGAGCATTTCTTACTTCAGGTTCTATTTCGTTGTAGGCCTTCTCAAGCTCGGTAAGTGGAATTTCCATAGTTTCCGGATTGAGTTTTATACCATCAAACTTTTCGGTATACTCGATAACGGCCTTGTCTCCTTCTTCTTTGACTCTTTTCAGTATTTCTTTTACGGATTTTTCGTATTCTTCTTCGAGTATTTCTCCTCTTTTGACAAGATATTCGAGTCTTTTGTCCTTTCTCCAATCTTCCCTTCTGAGGTCTACTATCTCCATATTAAAGTTTATTTTAGTTTTCTTTTATCAAAAAGCTCGTAAAGAACAGGAAGCAGGAATAAACTCAAGGGAAGTCCCGTAATTATTCCGCCTATTACGGCTATTGCAAGAGGTTGTCTATATTCTGAGCCTGCGGTAAGCCCAAGAGCTACGGGAATAAGCGCGGATATTATGGTTATTGTAGTCATCAGTATGGGTCTTAATCTTTCCTTTCTCGCCTCTAAGATAGCTTTTCTAATTTCATATCCCTCATTTCTTAACTGAATAATTCTCTCTATAAATAAAACTGCATCTCTCACAATTATTCCGACGAGGAGGATTATTCCGAAATAGGAAGATACGTTTAGAGGGGTACCTGTAAAGTACATAAGTCCGAATACTCCCGGAATTGTAAGAGGTATCATAAGGAGAACCGTGAAAGGGTGTTTAAGGCTTTCAAAAATAGAGGCAAGGATCATATAAACACCTACTATCGCAAGAGTTAAAGCTAATAAAAATCCGCTAAAGGCTTTTTTAAATTCTTTTACCTGCCCCGTTGCTTCGTAGGTATAACCGAAGGGAAGGTTTTCCTTTAGCCAGTTTTCCACTAATTCTCTTGCCGTGGCGATATCTATTTCATCGACGTTCGCGTAAAAAACGAAGGAGTATTGTCTGTTATACCTTGTTAAACGGAAAGGTCCTGTTTCTATGGAGTAAGAAACTACCTCGGTAATCGGTATCAAGTCTCCGTTTTTCGCCCTTATGTAGACTTTCTTCAAGTTATCAATTTCTTTTACAAAGTCTTCGGAAGCTTTCATATAAAAGTCGTAGCTTTCCGCACCCAGTTCATAAGTTCCTACTCTAAATTTTCCGAATAAAAGCGAAAGTGTAAGCCCTACATCTTCCACAGATATTCCGTATTGAGCTAATTTATCCCTCTTGAGCCTGATTTTTACATAAGGGGAATTCAATTCAACGTTTGTATCCACATCTTTAAAGTATTTTTGACAGGAGAAGTAATCTTCCATCTTTTTAGCAATTCTTTTTAACTCTTCTAAGTTCCAGCCCTTTACTATGTATTGAACGTCTGTACTCCTCCCGGCCATTGCTCCTATTCCGTGGGGAGGTTCTACAACAACTTTGACGTTTTTTAGCTTTTTAAATTCTTTTCTCAGCATGTTCATAATCACTCTTTGATGGGGTCTTTTCGATTTATCTACGAGGTAAACAAATACTATGCCACTGTTTACTCCCGCGCCTCCGAAACCCTCTCCCGCCACGAGACTTACTTTTTCAACGTAAGGGTTATTCAAAAGAATTTTCTCAACCTCGAGACTCTTTTCCTTTACCATTTCAAAGGAAGACCCTATAGGTAATCTGAACCTTACCATAAATCTCCCTTCGTCGGGGGAAGCTATAAACTCTTTCTTTACATGGGAATAAAGGTATATGCCTATCCCTACATTTAGGAGGGAAAAAACTATTACCAGGAGTTTGTTCCTGAGAGAAAGTTCAAGGGCTTTACCGAAATTACTTTCGAAGCTTTTATAAATCCTTATAAAGATGTTTTCCTTTGTTTTTTCCTTTATCAGGCGTGAAACCGCCATAGGTGTGAAGGTGATTGCTACTAAGTATGAAAAGCTGAGAGCTATTATGAGTGTAAAGGCAAAGTTTTTTAAGAAACTTCCGAGAACTCCCTTTAAAAATAGTATGGGTACAAAGACCACGATTAATGAAGCTGTAGAAGCAAGAAGTGCAAACATTACAATTTGCGTCCCCTTCACTCCAGCTTCATAAGCGTTTAGTCCTTCCTCCCTCCTTCTGTGTATGCTTTCCATAACCACTATTGCGTCATCGATAACTATTCCTACTGCTACGGCAAGAGCCAGTAAAGTAAGCATGTTCAGAGAAAATCCAAATTGATATAAGACGAATACCGTGCCCAGAAGGGTTACAGGTATGGTAAATAGGGGAATTAGAGTCAGTTTTAAGTTACCGAGGAATAGGAAAACTGTAATACCGGTTAGAACTATTCCTATGACGATTTCTTCAAACGCTGCCTTTACACTTTCTTTTATATATATGCTGGAGTCGAAACTGTAGGCTATATTAAGGTCTTGGGGAAGTATTTTTCGGAGTTCTTCTATTTTAGCCTTTATTTCATCTACTACACTTACTATATTTACCTTTGCCTGTTTATAGATAACGAGTGCTATGGAATTTTTCGCGTTAAATCTGGATATACTCCTTACTTCATCTTCTCCGAAGTAAACGTCCGCAATATCCTTTAGCCGGATATTTTCCTTAATGTACAGGTTAGAAAGCTCCTCCGGGGTTTCAAATTTTCCGTAAAGGCGTATTACGTATTCCCTTTTCTTGCCGTAAATGTTCCCTGCGGGAACTTCTAAGTGATTTTTTCTAACAGCGTTTAAAACATCGATAGGGCTAAGCTCCATACCGAAAAGACTTGTGGTTTTTAGCCTTATCCACAGAGCATTGTCTCTGAAACCTCCGAGGCTTATAGAACCCACTCCATAAAGCTTTTCTAATTCTCTCTTTACAACCTTATCCGCATAGTAGGAAAGTTTTTGGTAATCTGCTCTTTCAGAGTAGAGAATAATCACCATAACCGGTGCCATTGAAGTATCAACTTTTCTCACAGAAGGAGGTTCTACCTCTTTGGGAAGTCTGCGGAGTGCCCTCTGAATAGCATCCCTTACTTCCTGAGAAGCAATTTCTATGTCCTTATCAAGGCTAAAAGTAATAGTTATCTTAGAAAGTCCCGGAAAGCTCCTTGAGTATATACTTTCTATACCGCTTATTGTGGATAATTCTTCCTCGATAATCTTCGTCACGCTTACATCAACCACATAAGGGTCCGCTCCCGGGTATACCGTAGAGATAGAAATTACGGGGAATTCAACATCGGGAAATCTATCAACGGGAATAAATCTCAGAGAATAAAGTCCCAGCAGTATAAGGGAAAGCATCAACATCCAAGAGGCTACAGGTCTCTTTATGAAAAATTTCTGCATAAACACAATTGTCAATAGAATACTTATTCTTTACAAGTTCCGAAAGTCTACTATAAACTAATTGGGTTGGAATTAACTAACCGGAGGTAGGAATAATGAAAAAAGTAATGGTTCTCGGAGCAGGGATAGGAGGAACGGAAACTGCTATAGCTCTGAGAAAAGAGGGATACGATGTTACTCTAATAAGCAAGAAACCTTACTTTTACATCTACCCAATATCTATATGGATTCCCACCGGTGAGGCCAAATTTGAAGATGTGATAATTCCGCTGGAAGAATTTGCAAAAAGATGGAAGATAGAACTGATAATTGATGAGGTTATTAAGATAAACCCCGAAGAGAAAAAGATTGTTTTAAGGGAGAAAGGTGAAATTTCGGGCTTCGATTATCTTGTTCTGGCTATCGGGCAAACAAAGAAAAAGGAGAAGGGAATTGAGAATACACTCTCCATTTGTGGAAATCCAGAAGAAGCTATAAAGATGAGGGATAGGATAATAGAGCTAATTTCAAAAGGTGAAGGGAAAATAGCTTTTGGTTTCGGGGGAAACCCGAAGGATAAAACCGCCGTAAGAGGGGGACCGGTATTTGAGGTTCTCTTTAACGTTGATTATCACCTCAGGCGATTAGGTCTGAGAGATAGGTTTGAACTTACCTTTTTTGCTCCCATGCCCAAGCCCGGTGAGAGATTGGGAGAAAAAGCGTTAAGTATGCTGGACGATATGTTTAAGAAATATAAAATTAAAAAAATCACGGGGAAAAGAATCAAAGAGTTTAAGCCCGAAGGAGTGCTATTCGAGGATGATACTTTCCTGAAAAGTGACCTTGTAATTTATACGCCCGCAGGTTGGGGTCATCCTGTTATAGCAGATTCTGGACTGCCTGTAAATGAAGCTGGCTTTGTCAAAATAGATGAAACATGCATGGTTGAAGGATTTGACTACATATACGCTGTTGGAGACTGTGCTGCTATTGAAGGACCACCTTGGACGGCAAAACAGGGACATCTCACGGAAGTAATGGGGCATATTGTAGCCCACAACATAGCGGTAAGGGATGGTAAAAAAGAGGGAGCCCTTAAAAGTTATAAGGGACACATAAATATACTCTGTCTTATGGATATGGGAGCAAGAGGAGCAGGTTTAGCGTACAGAAGCGATAAAAAAGCTCTTCTTATACCCATTCCCATCTTGGGACATTTGATGAAAAAGGCATGGGGAGTTTATTACAAACTGTATAAACTCGGGAAAATACCTAAAATTATTTAGTAAATGTTAAGAATCTTTTTTTTCTTTATTTTCCTTTCAATAATTTCCTGTGGAAAAGAAGAAAAATTTAAGGTAAAAAAGGAAAAGGTTATAGAGGTTTCTATTCTTGAAGTAAAAAGTGAGAAAGTGGTGATATCTACGCATTTCAAAGGAACCTTCAGAGCTAGAAAAGATGTGGTCCTAGTATCTCAAGAACCCGGAATAGTCGTAGAGTTATATAAATTCGAGGGAGATACAGTAAAGAAAGGAGATATACTGGCAAAGGTAGACACCAGTGTAATAGAGAAAAACATCGAGAAACTGAAAGAACAGTTTCGGGAATTAAAAGAAGAATACCTACTTCAGAGGAAAATAGTCGAAAGAAGGAAGGAACTCTTTGAGAGGGAGTTAATAGCTAAAGAGGATTACGAAAGGGAACTTGTAAAGTTAAAAACCCTTAAAGCCAGACTAGAAGCTTTAGAGCGTGAACTGGATAAACAAAGGACAATCTACGAGAGGTATTATATTAGGGCTCCTTTTAACGGAGAAATTGCAGAGCGATATGTAAGTGAAGGAGATTACGTATCCCCGCAACAAAAAGTATTCAGAATAGTGGCAACAAATCCTTTAGAATTTGTCTTCAAAATGCCACAGAAATACGTCAGCAGTGTAGAAAAAGGAAAAAACGTAAAGATTCTTGTCGAAGGAGTTGGAAATATAGAGGGAGAAGTTTTCTACATATCACCTGCAGCGGATGACAATACCCAGATAACCGTTAAGGTTTTAATATCGAATAAAAATAGAAGGGTAAAACCCGGGATGTACGGAATAGTGGAATTTCCTTTAAAGAAGGTAAAAGCTTTTAAGGTTCCTGAAAATTCTGTAGCCCTTATGGGAAATAAAAAAATACTTTGGAAAATTTCCGATGGCATAGCATCACCTGTACAGGTTAAGGTAATAAAAAGTAGTAAAGGTTTCCTGTATGTTGTAGGGGATTTAAAAGATGGGGATAAAATAGCTATTGACAATATACATCTTCTCAGAGAAGGAAGTAGGGCGGCTGTGAGATGAGATTATTTTTACTTCTTCTTAGTCTAGTTTTTCCTCTATTTTCCCTGACTTTAGAAGAAGCTATAGATATAGCTTTAAAAAATACCACTGACGTAAGAATTTCCAAGTTAGAACTGAAAAAGCTTGACTACGAAGTGAAAAAAGCACTCTCTGGGATATTACCCAGTATAGAGGGAAGTTATTCTTACAGCAGACTTGACGATTCCTTAGTCTTTGGTTTTGGACTCAGAGACAGACAGGAATACTCAATTACCCTATCCCAAACGATTTTCAACAAAGCAATTTTTGAGAGTATATCTCTTGCAAGAAAACAGAAAGAACTTCAGGAGCTTATTCTTGAGGATGTAAAGAGAGAAATAATTTACAGAGTAAAGGAAATGTATTATGCCCTTCTCTACAAAAGGTTGGTAAAGGAATTAAAAGAAGACAATCTAAAATACTGGGAAGAGAACTTAAAGATTGTTGAAGAGAAGTATAAAGCGGGAATTCTGCCGAAAGTGGAGTATATGAGAACAAAGGCACAGTACGAAATGGCAAAGGCGCAGCTGGAAGAAGCGAAAGTAGATTACGAGAAAAGTCTCGAAGAATTTAAAGCTTTTTTAAGAATTGAAGGATATGTAGAACCTTCCGGGGGTTTAAATTTAAAGTTTCCGTATAAACTTCCGAAGGAAGAAGATTTGATGAAGACTTTACTTAAAAATAATTCCACCCTGAAAGTAGTCCGTGCAAAAATTGAGGTTGCGGAAAAAGCTTACAGACTTGCAAAATCAGATTACTATCCTTACGTTGATGCATTTTTGAGTTACGAAGGGTTTACTACAAGAAGGACTCTTTTCGGTGGAAAGGAATGGGTCAGAGGTTATGTATTCGGAATCAGCCTAAATTACAAATTCTTTGATGGCTTTTCCAGAGAAGCAAATATAGCACAGAAGAAATTAGAAATTCTTAAGGAGAAGGAAAAATTCAAGGATACACTCTTTACACTGAAAAAAGACCTGAAGAATGCACTCCTTACCTTAAGGTCTTTGAAAGCACGAATAAAGGCGGTAAAAACCTCTTTAGAAGCGGCGAAAGAAAGCCTCAGACTTTCAACGGAAAGGTATAAGGAAGGAGTAGCAAATCAGTTAGAAGTTCTCGATGCAAGAACGAACTATAACAATACTCTGGAAAACCTACACTTTCTTCTCTATAGGTATTTTACAGTTCTTGCTCTTATAGAGAGATTAACCCGTTAAAGGTACACCTGCTTTTTCTTTAAGTCTACATACCGGACATACTTCACCCATCGTCGGCTGACCACACACCTTGCAAGGTTCGAGATTTTTCTTGTCTTCTTCCTTTTTGAACTTCGGATAGACCTTCCTCAAGTAGTCTAAGTAAAACCTTAGCTTGGTTCCGGGAGAGCGTTCCTCTATTTTATTGAGTATTTCCTTATAAAAAACAGAGGTCGCATCTTCGGAAAAGGGACATTCTTCTTCAATGAAGTCTATCCCATTCAGGAGTGCGTAAAGAGCTGTTTCTTTCTCGGTGAACTTGCAGAAGGGTTTAACTTTCCTTACAAATCCTTCTTCTTCTTCCAGAACGGGATACTTTCTTCCTAGATACTTTTCATTCCAGTTTAGAATATTTGCAAGCAACGCACTGGCTTCATCGTCGAGGTTGTGACCAGTAGCTACCACATTATAGCCTTTTTCCTTCGCTACCTTGTTAAAGTTGTATCTCTTGACCAGACCACAGACCGAACAAGCTTCTCGGGAGGATATCTTAACTAATTCGGGGATTGTAGCAACTTCTTCTTTCAAATCAACGATTATTACATTACCGCCTATTCTTTCGGCAAATTTGTAAACTTTCTCTTTAGACCTTTCTGAATATTCTCCAATACCGAGGTGTATGTAAAGGCCGTCAGCCTTATATCCGAGTTTTCTAAGGACGTACCAAAGGGCTAAGCTGTCTTTGCCTCCCGAAATAGCTACAAGTATCTTATCATTTTTGGTAAACATTTTGAATTCCTTTATGGTCTTCTCGGTGTGCTTTTCAAACCATTCAACGAAATGACCTTTGCAGAGGGAGAGTCTGTGATGGGGCATATATATAATGGCTTTACTCTTACAAATCCTGCATTTTTTCATAGTAGAATTTTACTTATTATAAAGCTACATATTTAT
>DQTK01000053.1 GCA_015662815.1 Aquifex aeolicus
CTCTCATAGGAAAAAGTTGAAAATGTAGTGAATCCTCCCAAAAATCCTGTTATAAGCATTCCTCTCACGTAAGGATTTATAGCTATCTTTTCTACCAGGTATGAGAAAAAGAAGCCTATTAAGAATGTTCCGATTAAGTTAACTAATAAAGTTCCTATAGGAAAACTGATACCCAAAAAACTCTGAGAATATTTCGATATTAGATACCTAAGAATGGAACCCACCGCACCGCCAATGGCAACCGATAAGATTACTCCCATATCTCCACCCTTTCAAAGGTTAAATAACATTCATAGAACAAGTGTTTGTTATTCTCTAAGAACTTTAACAATTTTTCCCTTTTATCCACTGCTTCTATTACAATTGGAAGTTCATGGGAGAGAATTTCAACGTCCTCAGAGTGAAACTTCCTTCCTTTACCGAAACCAGCAATAGCTTGAAGTACGGTCACATTTTTTATATCTTCCCTAATAAAAGATAACAGATAATCCCTTAGGTTTTCCTCTTTAGAAGAATATATTCTGAGAAGAACAAAAGTCATAAAGTTTATTTTAAGACACAGATAAGAGTCGTCTGAACTGGTTTTCCATTACAAAGGAAAACACAGGAGGAAGTTTTGCTATATCTTCAACGCTTATACCCGTTTTTCGAAATACTCTTTAACCATATATGTGGCCTCTCTAACACCTATGGCAACTATCGGTATTTTCATTTTCATTTGTGAAATCATGTATTTAAGTTCATCACCTTTCAAACCTTTTGTAGGTTGTCCGTCGGTAAAGAGGATTAAAACACCCTTTTTATGCTCTTTTTTTATTACCATTTCAAGACTTTACATACCTACGTTAATGGCCTTGCTCAAATCCGTACTGCCTCCCAGGTTGTCCAGAATGTCTAAAATACGTGCCTTTGCAATTCTATAGTCTTCATTAAAATCCTTTATCGTATAAACATTTTCGTTAAACACCCTTATTGAGAATACCATTTTAAGCTTACCGAGGACTTCAGAAGGAAATATCCATAAGGAGTTCAAAAACCAATTCTTTCCTTTCGGGTATTTCTCTTTTCATAAATATTCTTCCTCTTCCTATAGGTACTTCTGTAGCGACTCTTTTGTAGTTCAAACGTTTCCCTCTGTAGTACTTTCCATCCCAAAGTTCTTCTTCCTTAGGTATAAAATTATCAAACTCCCTCTTAAAACGTTCTACATAGGGAAGGACACGTTTGAGTAGAAGCCTATACTTTTGGAACTCTTTCTGTGTAAAATTATCTTCTTTTTTGAACTTTTTGTCTAGTTCTGACAGTTCCTCTCCTTCCTTTTGCTTTTTAGATTTCAAACTGTGATTTACAGATACTTCTTCCCAAGCCTTAAAAATAAAGCTTATAAATCCCCTATGTTCTACGTCAACTTCCAGGGTTTTTGGTAAGAAATAGTTTAGGAAAGAAATATCCTTTTCAAGAAGGTCTATATAGCTCATCTGCTTCAGGTAATCCTTCATCCAGTCTGGGATTGCGTCAAGGGCTTTGAGTATTTGTTTTATTACATCGAAGGGAAACTGAGTAGCTTTTTTATTTTTATTTTTTTTAATAGTTTTGAAAGTATATCCGTCATAATCCTTGCCTTATGGGCATCCTCTCTGTTTCTTCCTCTGGCTTCTTCAATTAAGAGGTCCACATAATTTAAATCCTTGGGTAGGTCTACAAGCACCCTGAATTTCTACCATAAGTCCTCCATTACTATGTCGTAGGAACTCTGTGGATTCTTTTCTTTCAAGTACTCGTAAAAGCTTCTTTCCATAGTGGAGTGATAACGTTTTACTTCATCGGAAAACTCGTAGTCTTCATTAATCCAAGAGTAAATGAAGGAAATGGCAAGTTCGTGATAAGGATAATAGGGATTTATTTCCGAGAGAATTTCTTTATACCTTTTCTTTAAAGCTGAAAATGAAGATGGATTTTCTTCCACCAATTTAGAGTCAACTTTTAAACTTTCAAGGACTGTAAAAAGAACTAAAAAAGCCGTAGGAACGTATCCTGCTCTGAATACTTCCCTTTGTCCAAATCTCCAGTGGGGAAAATAAGTATGAAGCAGGAGAGCTATTACACATGTCTTACTGAATTTACAGTATAATTTTCACTTTTTCTTAAAAAATCAACGACGTTGTAGAGAACCCCCTCGGTATCCTTACCCCCTGCGGAACCTCTTCTACCTCACCCTTTGCCCATATTTCCAGAAGAGGAAGGAACTTAGGGTCGTATCCTGCTCCCCAGCCTTCGTAGGAAGGTTGTACCTCTATATCAAATTCCTCCTCCAATAAATTTGCTATAGCCTTCTACTTTTCCTTCACGAGGTTTTAAAGTAGAAGAATCTCACAGGGAAAGCAGTTTAAATTCCTTATAAGGATTTAAGAATGTTTTTATACTTTACTTTAGTTTCCCTATAAAATCGAGAACGAGGCTGTTTTTTATTCTAAAGCTGTCCTTATTGGCTATGAGCCAAGCTGTAGATTTCCCGATTTCCTCAATAACAATAAGACCGTTTTCCCTCAATGTTCTTCCGGTTTGAACCAGATCAAGGATAAACTCCGCAAGTCCAACTAAGGGTGCAAGTTCCACGGAACCGTTCAGATAATAAATATCCGCTTTAATGCCTTTACCTTTAAAGAATTCATAGGCTATGCTTGAGTATTTAGTAGCTACGGTTATATGGGTTGAATTGAAATACTTTTCTTTACTCTCGGGTTTACCCGCCACCGCTATGGTGCAGTAGCCTATTCCCAAATCGAGTAATCTGTATACATCGGGTTTTCTTTCTAAATAAACATCGTAGCCGCAAACTCCCAAGTCCGCAACTCCGCTTTCGACGTAAACGGGAATATCTGAAGGTTTCACAAGGTAAAAGGTATAGCCACCTTCATTTAGAATTAATTTTCTCCCTTCCCGAAGTTCATTTTCTATAATACCTTTGTTTAGAAAAAGATGAATGGTTTCACCAAAGAGACGCCCTTTTGGAATGGCAATTTTCAACATTATTTCTTTTTCCTACCCCTGCTTCTTTTCGGTTTTATCCTAATGAGAACTTCATCGGGGTTTACAGTTTCTCCTACTCTGACAAATATTTCATCTACCACACCGTCAACGGGACTGTGTATCTCGTTTTCCATTTTCATAGCTTCTATAACTAAAAGAACGTCTCCTTCCTTTACTTTGTCCCCAACGTTTACCTTTATATTTACAACTTTACCGGTAATAGGTGAGGTTATGTCTCCTACTCCCCTGGGTTTTGGTCTTTTGCTTACCACAATTCCTACTTCCGTGGCTTCCGTAGCAAAAGCTTCCGTAATTTTAACTTCCCTTATAGGTTGAAGGTGAACCTCTTCAAGCTGCCCATCCAGCCTAATAAAGAAGATTCTTCTGGCTGGGTCTTCTTCTCCTTTACCTGCTATTTGAACGTGATACTGTTCCCCGTGAACTGTTATGTAGAACTCCACGGGAGCTTTGCATTCTGAGCTTTCTTCTATGGTTTCTTC
>DQTK01000013.1 GCA_015662815.1 Aquifex aeolicus
CCCTCTAAAAATATTTCCCCGACAAATCTGTTTAAGCGTTTTATAAAGATGGCAGGAATTACAGGCGGAAGTACCATAAAAACATGTTAAAATATCATCATGGATATTCAAGAAATAATGAATATTCTCCCCCATAGATATCCTATACTCCTCGTTGATAAAATCTTAGAAATAGAAGATGGGAAAAGGATTGTAGGTTTAAAAAACGTTAGTGTTAATGAACCCGTATTTCAAGGACACTTTCCCGAATTTCCCCTATTTCCAGGTGTTTATATACTGGAAGCTATGGCTCAGGTGGGAGGAATATTAATGATAAAATCCCTTAATCTCGAAATAGGGAAGTACGCTATTGTTTTTGCAGGAATAGATGGTGCACGTTTTAAAAGACCTGTTTATCCCGGAGACCAGTTAATTTTAGAGTTAGAAGTGATTTCGCTTAAGAAAGTTTTATCCAAGATGAAGGGAGTGGCTAAAGTAAACGGAGAGATAGTTGCTGAAGCTACGCTCCTCGCCGCAGCTAGAAAACTCGAAGATATTAAAAAGAATGTCTGAAGAACAGTAGTGCTATAAGACTTAAAGCCGTTCCGGATAAGGAAAGAAAGGATATATGAGAGGGTTTGAAAATCTTTAGTATGTACATATGGGATAGAAAAGCATAGTAAGTCCAAAGGAGAAGTGTTGTCAGAAGCTTAGTGTCGTTAATCCAGTGAGTTCCCAAAAAGTCCTTAGCCCACAAGCTTCCAAATATTAAAGTCAAAGTCAAACCTATAAATCCTGCGATTA
Organism: Aquifex aeolicus; assembly: GCA_015662815.1. Classification (GTDB taxonomy): domain Bacteria; phylum Aquificota; class Aquificia; order Aquificales; family Aquificaceae; genus Aquifex; species Aquifex aeolicus_A. Next base: position 784 of record DQTK01000013.1, read on the forward strand.
TAAAGAATTTTTCAAGGCTCTTGAGAATTCTCAGAGGTGCAAAGGGAATTTTCAAACTCTTTTCCTTTAATTTTTTCTCTACGAGAAGTTTGGCAAAAGACGTTAAACCTGCAAATATCAAGAAAGTGTAAGATAATCCGGCACTAAATATGTGAAGTATGTATAAGGGATTAGAGAACCCGAGTTTCTTCGAAGGAATTAATAGAACTGTAGTTAGAAAAGCTATAAAAGAAATTATTGTTCCGAATATAGAAAAGTTGTACTTTCTTGAGAAAATTACGAATATTAGGACGGATAGATTTCCTATAAATGAAAGCATTCCGTAAATATCTCCGACGGGAAAGGTTTTTACCTGAACAAAATGTTCTATAAGGGAAAAAACGTAAAAGATAAATCCAGTTATAAGGAGCGTATAGGGAATTGTCTTTGTTTGCTTTGTTGTAAAGTTATTAAATAGGAATAGAATGAAAGCTAATAGGTAAGCAATAAGTGTTATAATCAGGGATACCATAGTTTTAATTTTAAGGGGAGAAGCGTTTATAATTCCTTATCTATGATAAATAAAAATGTGTTTATCGCTCTTCTTCACTATCCCGCGATGGATAAAGAGAGAAAAATAATAGTTACCTCCTTTACCACTATGGATTTGCACGATATAGCGAGGCCGGCGAGAGCGTATGAAATTAATAGGTTTTATATAGTCCAACCTATTGATGCTCAAAGGATAGTAATCAAAAGGCAGATAAATTATTGGTTATCCGAGGAAGGAAAAAGGTCAAATCCCACAAGATACGAAATCGTACAGTTAGTTAGGTTAGCTTACACCCTTGACGAAGTAATCGAAGATATTGAAAAGGAAAGAGGGAAAAGGCCAATAATAGTCGGAACAGACGCGAGAACCTATCCCAATACGGTTAAGTATTCCTGGCTAAATCGTGAAATAGAAAAAAGGGATAGAGATTGGTTGATTGTATTCGGAACAGGATACGGTATTCCACCGGATATGATGAATACATTCGATTACATATTGGAACCAATTTACGGTGCGGGAGACTGGAATCATCTCTCCGTAAGAAACGCTGTCGCGATAATTTTGGATAGGCTCTTCAGCAGAAATAGGTGCGTCTGAAATGGTGTATCATGTCGCTTTACTTTTGAAAGAATACCTGTTTATTTTGAATGTCTTCAAGTACATAACTTTTAGGTCTTTCACCGCTACTCTTGTAGCTTTTACTCTAATGCTTATACTTTCACCTTCCTTTATAGAGAGGCTTAAAAAGATACAAGGTTTATTCGGTGGGTATGTGAGAGAGTATACGCCTCGGTCCCACGAAGTAAAGAAATACACACCCACGATGGGAGGAATTGTAATACTGATAGCTCTAATTCTTAGCTCTTTACTTTTAATGAGATGGGATATAAAGTACACCTGGATAGTTTTGATTTCTCTGGTTTCCTTCGGTTTTATAGGATTGTGGGACGATTACGTTAAACTAAAAAACAAAAAAGGTATATCTATAAAATCTAAATTTTTAGCTCAAGTGATATTTGCTGCCCTTATCTCAATCCTGATTTACTACTGGGCAGGAATAGAAACAAAGTTGTATTTTCCCTTCTTTAAAGAACTTTATTTAGATTTGGGAACTCTATATATTCCCTTCGCTGTTTTCGTAATAATTGGGAGTGCAAACGCTGTAAATTTAACAGATGGACTTGACGGTCTTGCAATAGGTCCTGCTATGACAACCGCTACAGCACTGGGAGTGGTTGCGTACGTTGTAGGACATTCAAAAATAGCCCAATATTTGGGAGTCCCATACGTACCTTATGCCGGAGAGCTGACTATATTTTGCTTTGCTTTAGTTGGTGCCGGATTAGGGTTTTTATGGTTCAACTCCTTCCCCGCTCAGATGTTTATGGGAGATGTCGGAGCCCTCAGCATAGGAGCATCCTTGGGAACGGTAGCTTTACTTATAAAGTCCGAATTTATCTTTGCCGTAGCAGCCGGTGTTTTTGTTTTCGAAACAATTACCGTAATTCTCCAAGTTATTTACTTTAAGTGGACTAAAGGCAAGAGACTCTTCAAAAGAGCACCCTTTCATCATCATCTTGAGCTAAAGGGCCTCCCGGAGCCAAAGATAGTAGTTAGAATGTGGATAGCATCAATCCTGCTTGCGATAATTTCGCTCGCAATGCTAAAGTTAAGGTGATGAGAAAAATAAGGTCTTATGCGGAGCTGGTTAAGTTTGAGCATACAATTTTTGCTCTTCCCTTTGCCCTCGCCAGTGTAATCCTCCTTGTGGATAAGCTTCCTTCGTTTTGGAAAATAATTTGGATAATAGTTGCTCTGGTAAGTGCAAGAACGGTTGGAATGGCGTTTAATCGCCTTATAGATGAACCTTACGACAGGCTAAATCCGAGAACAAAAGAATGGCCCCTTGTAAGAGGTGAAGTAAGCAGAGAAGAAATCAAGAAGCTAATATTTATAAGCAGTACCGTTTTTATACTTGCTTCCTTTATGTTGAATTTTTTGGCTTTTTTATTATCACCGGTGGTTCTATTTTTACTTTGGTTTTACCCTCAAGCTAAAAGATTGACATACTATCCACATCTGGTTTTGGGAGCAGTTTATTTCTTAATACCCGTAGCAGTGGACATAGCTTTAAACGAAAGGATTTCCCTCACAGCTTTGCTCCTTGGTATAGCAATGGGATTTTGGGTTGCAGGATTTGACGTTCTGTACGCACTACAAGATTACGAGTTTGATAAAGAAGTAGGTTTAAAATCTATTCCGGTAAAATATGGCATTGAAGGAGCGTTGAAAACCGCAAAACTATTTCATCTTTTAACCTTTTTCACCTTACTTATTCTCGGAATTGTTCATACAAAACTGGGAGCATTATACTTCATAGGACTTATTTTGATAGCGTTTTTCCTGATTTACGAACACAGTTTGATAAAACCTTGGGATTTGTCCAAAATAAATAAGGCATTCTTTACGGTAAACGGGTGGGTAAGCGTTATATTCTTCCTCATAGTTCTCTTCGACTTCTACATTTAGAAGTACAAGTCTACGGTTATGTAAAACTTCAGCCTGCTGGGCTTTATCTTGGTATCGTCCAGCGGATAAGCAACGTCTCCCCTTATTAATCCTACTGGCGTTCTAAAACCTAACGAAAATCCTATATTCTTTTTCATGTTTTTATAAAGTTCACTAAACCTGTTGCCTGTTTTTCCAAACTCAAAGAAGGAAATAAGCTCTATGTTCTTTTTATAAATTAAAAAAATTTCTGGGCTTATATAGAGGAACTGTCTTCCCCCGTAAGGTCCACCTATACCTTCATAGGTATATCCTCTCATATTAAAGTAGCCTCCCAAAAAGAAGCGTTCAAATATCGGAGCCTTTTTTGACACATAGCCGTAAGAAGTTTTTAACCTTATTCCCCCCGTATCCATAAAAAGAGGCTTTTTCAGCTTCGTTGAAACTTCAAACTTCGAATAATTTCTTTTACCATACGCTTTTGAAAAAGAAAGCTTTATTCTTTCCCTTACAAGAGATGTAAAGGTTAGTTTCTTGAAATTTCCCTCTCTTTCTTCCTCTCCTTCGGTTTTCGCCCTAAAGCTTGTAAAGGATAGGCTCACGAGACTTTTTGGATTGAAACGATATCCCAATGTATACGAAATTCCCTGAGAGTAGAGGTCGTAGAACTTATGATTTTCATAACTTTTAAAAAGTCTTAATTCGGTAAAGTAGTGACGGGAAAAAAAGAAATTATCCTTTAAAGAAAAGGAGTAAAGCTCAAACCTTTGGCTCTTCGTATACCTGTTATCGTTTATCAAGCCAATACCCAGCAAATTCCTCAGTGTAAGTCCTACATCTACTTTTATTCCTTCAAAGGTACTGTATCCAACAGATAGTTCAAAAGCACCCCTCTTGTTTTCCTGAACCGATATAAGTCTGTGAACCTTTTTACTTTCCCTGTCTATATAGTTATCGAGTCTTACGCTTCTGAATATACCGCTTTCCATTAAATTCCATACGCTTTCTTCTTCAGCATCCTTCAAAAATTTATCTGTTTTAACCAGCATATATTTGATTTCTTTTATCTTCGTTTTATTAGCCCCGTAAACTATAGTTTCTCCGTAGCCATACCTTTTCCCCCTTTTGATTTTTATCGTGTATACAAAAACGATAGAATCACCCACTTTTTCCATCTTTATAGTTGTGTTAACCTGAGCATCGAAGTACCCCATTTCCCTCAACTTTCCGTGTATCTCTCTGTAAAGCTCATCGAGGAATTTGTAACTTAGGGTTGATGGAAGCTTGTGGTTTACCCTTTGCTGCAATTCTTCAAATAATGTATCATTAATTTTTATTTCCGCAATAATGTATTTGAAACCTTTTTCGAATTTTGGAAAAATTTTTACAATTTTTTGCTTTTTATCTACATTCTCAATTACTTCTACTCGAGCGTTTATATACCCTATAGACTTTAATTCCTTTAGTTTTTCGTCTACAAGTTTATGTATTTTTTCTTTATCGTAAGGAAAGGTGTATCTTTTACCTTCTAAAATTAATACAGCCCTATACCTATTTCCTTCTCTAATTTGGAATGTAACTATATTTTTGTGAAAAAAGTAATCTACACTTACATCAAAAAAACCCTTTTCCTCATAGAGTTTTTCTATTTTCTCTTTTACTTTTTCCAAAGTAAATATATCAAGTCCTATACTTTTTAAGTCAAAAAGCGAAAACAAAATTTTTTCCGAAAAAAAATTATTTCCTTTAAACTTTATATAAAATTTTTCTCCTTCAAAAACCTCGTATACAGGAACACCCACTTTTACATCTCCTATGATTGCCTTTAGAGTAGCCAATGGATGGTCTATTAAATTCTTAATTCCTAAGGAAAGTTTATTCAGAAAATCTTCAGTTTCGGGAAAAAGAGCTTCCATAAATCTCTTTTTTAAAGTCTTACGCTTTACCTCTTTTAGGAATACAAAGCTTTGAAAGAAACCTTTTCTCCTATAGTACTCCTCCAGTTTTTCTTCTGCATCTTCTACTCTTGATATATTAAAAACCCTTCCTATAACTAAACCTGAGGCATTTATAAGCTCCCTTTTACTTAACTTCTCTCTTCCTAAAAATTCCGCATCCCCTAAGAAATAAAGATTATTTTCCTCAATCTTTATCTTTATATACACTTCTCCCTTTCGGTTTATATCTATATCTACCCGTACCTTTGCTCCGAGAAAACCTATCCTCCTGTACGCTTGTAATAATATTTCCTCGAAGTTTTTCTCATCTACTATTATAAGCGGCATTCCCTCTTCTATACCCAGAATGTTCTTTATATCTCCATCTCTAAGGTATACGTTTCCTGTAATTTCTATCTTTTTAATAAGCGGGTATTTTTCTATATAGATGTACAGAGTGCTTCCATTGAGTTTATAATCGACCCTTTTAAACTCGGATATATCCCTGAGAATTTCTATTATCTTTTTGTAATTTTTTTCATTAATTACTTTTAAAAAATTATTCTTCTTCAGAGGGTAATTGGTATGAAGCTTGACTTCAAAAGCAAAAGAAAGCCAGAATACCCCCCACAAAATTAGAAGAATTGTAGGCATACAGGCTCTATTTTAATGAGACCTGCAATTGCGTTTACAAGGAATATAGTTGTCTTCCAGTTCTTAGTGTTTATTTCCTTTACTATAAAGTTTCCTTCATAGTTCCATCCTTCTAAATCTTTTAATCTTTCTTGTATTTCACCTTCACTAAGTACCCTCATGATTATAATTCTGTGCTGTAAATTTAAGTATTTTTATGAGCAATACCGATGAGCTGTGTAAAATCGTTTATATTTTCCTCTTTCATAAATTTTCCTATCCCTTCAATCACCTTTAAAGGAGATAGAGGGTCGTAAAAGTTAGCGGTACCTATTTGAACTGCACTGGCACCCGCCATTACATGCTCCAACGCATCTTCCCAAGTTGTAATTCCCCCTACACCGATAATAGGTATTACATCCCCGAACCTCTCGTAAACTTGATAAATCATTCTTACAGCTATTGGGAGAATGGCGGGCCCAGAAAGTCCACCTGTTTTGGTAGCTAAATCGGGTTTTTTCTTCCTTATATTTATCTTCATTCCTAAAAGTGTGTTTATTAAAACCAATCCTTCAGCTCCACTTTCTATACAGACCTTTGCAAATTCGGTTACATCGGTAACATTCGGAGATAGCTTAACCAGAAGTGGTTTTTTTATTCTCTTTTTAATACTTTCCACCAGCTTTCCCAGAACTATTGGGTCATGACCGAAAACAATTCCACCTTTTTTTACGTTAGGACAGGAAACGTTCAGTTCGTAGGCAACTATTTTTTCCGCATCCTCGAGAGCAAGGCACACTTCTACGTATTCCTCTTCGCTTTCTCCGAAAACGTTGGCTATAAACTTTGTATCCACATTTTTTATCTTTGGATATATATCTTTTAAGAACTTTTCAACTCCGGGATTTTGAAGTCCTATTGAATTTAGCATTCCACAGGGTGTTTCAGCTATCCTGGGTATATCGTTTCCCAGTCTTGGCTTTAGAGATAACCCCTTTGTAACTACTGCTCCGAGTTTCGATATATCGTAAATTTCTTGAGCTTCAACACCGTATCCAAATGTTCCGCTTGCAACCCATACAGGATTTTTAAACTTTACACCGAATAGCTCAATTTCCATGTTCATCAAACTTTTATTTTATCCTCACTGGCCGGTTGTGAAGGGCAATTTCTCTGAATCCTTGCAGGATTTGCACTTTACAACCTTACCTCCTCCTTAGAAATCTCTTAAACTATGAATTCTTTAAATATTTTTATATAAAAAAATTCTTTATAAAATTTCGGACTTTTACGTTGTAAAATAGATTTCGGTGCTTGTTCCCAAGGGAGGTAATTATCATGGAAGCCTCAAGAAGGGATTTTATAAGTATAGGTTTAGGGGTTTTAGGAGCAATAGGAGGGTTAGGCGCCCTATATTCCTTGGTAAGGGTTATGTTAGAACCGTCGGAAATAGCTGCTCTCGGTGCTAAAACGGAAGTTGACGTTTCCAAAATTCAACCTCTTCAGGTTAGAGTAACCTCGTGGAAGGGAAAAACCTTATTCGTGGTAAAGCTTCCCAAGGATTTCTCCGCTGAAGGGTACTCACTTAAGGACGGTGCTCTCAATAATAAAGGAACTAGGAACTATGAAATCTTGAAAGGAAATGAAGTGTTCGCTCTCGTGGGAGTATGTACTCACTTAGGATGTATTCCTCTCTGGAAACCTCAAGGAGAGAAAACTTCTAATGGAAAACCTACATTTCACTGTCCATGTCATGGAGGATTCTACACACCTTACGGAGATGTAATTGCCGGACCTCCGCCGAGACCTCTATTTATACCTCCTCAAAAACTCGAAGGTAATAAGTTAGTGGTAGGTGTACAGGGATTTATCAAAGAGCTTATATAAGGAGGTGAGATAGATGGGCTTGATAGAAAAAATTGTTGACTGGATTGATGAAAGAGCTCACATCAAAGACATCTACAGAACCCAAATGGTAGAGTACAAAGTTCCCAAAAACCTCACTTTTTCTTATGTATTTGGTGTATTAGCCCTTGTAACTTTTGCAATTCAAATAATATCCGGAATAGTGTTGATGCTCTACTATAAACCTTCAATAACTGACGCTTTCGATAGCGCAACTCATACAATAATGGGGGAAATTCCCTTCGGATGGTTATTCAGACATATCCATGCGACGGGAGCAAACTTCTTTATGGCAATTATATACCTGCATATGTTTACAGGTATTTACTACAACGCTTATAAGAGACCGAGAGAACTAGTTTGGATAGTAGGGTGGCTTATTTACTTCGTAATGATACTTGCAGCTCTTTCCGGATATCTACTACCTTGGGGACAACTCTCTTACTGGGGATTTATTGTTACTACCGAAATACCCGGTTCCCTTGGAGATGCTCCGATTCTAAGGGACATTTTTAAAGCCATAGCTGAAACTATTGTCCTTTGGATGAAGGGTGGATACGTAGTTACAGACGTTACATTGGGAAGAGTATTCGGTTCCCACGTGATTATATACCCGCTAATACTCCTAGCATTAGTGGGAATACACCTATATCTAGTTAGAATTGCCGGAATTTCAAATCCGGAAGGTATAGAGTACGACAAGAAGAGAAATCCCGATAAGTTTATATCTTTCCACCCTTACATGACTCTCAAGGAAGGTGCTTACGTAATGTGGTATTTAGCCATCTTCTTCTTCTTTGTATTCTTCCACATAGGACACTTCTTACCTGCAGATAACTTTGAACCTGCTAATCCCCTAAAGACACCTCCTCACATTGCTCCCGAATGGTACTTGCTCGGATTTTACGAAGTGTTCAGATCTATTCCTTCTAAATTCTGGGGATTTGTAGCGTTTAACGCATTACTTGTATTCCTATTAATACTTCCCTTACTCGACTGGTCTCCTCTAAAGAGTGCAAGAAGAAGACCTTTATTCTTCATAGCGTTTGTAATATTCATGTTCTCCGCTATGGCTCTAACAATACTCGGTGCAATGGAGCCAACTCCCACAAACGCTAAATTCGGTCTAATCTTCTCAGCATTGGTATTCGGTTTCTTCCTGTTATTGCCAATAATTTCGTTTATTGAATACGGTTGGTATAGAGCTAAGGGAGGTGAACAATAATGAACGCATGGGACATAATAAAAACAATAATTTTCGGCGGTTCTACCCTTGTCTTCTTCTTCATTCTGTGGTTTTACAACCCTTTTAAACACGTTGAACATTACGAAGTAGACAAAGAAGTTAAAGAAATAATCGCGAATCCATGGAAAAAGGTCGAAAATGGAAAAACCATAGCAGAAGAAGGAAGGGAGCTGTTTATAGCTTCTTGTAGCTCATGTCACTCTTTAAGATATGACGGTATTTACCTGATGAGTGTTCAAACCAATCCGAAATGGAAGAGTGTTGAAAAATCAGTAGGAAGACCTGTATACAGGTACGGAGTTCTATATAAAGATAGATTTTTTGTACCCAGAGATGTTTATGAAGCATTTGCTTATGACGATCTTCAAGGTCTAAAAGCTACACTAGGTCAAGTTCCTCCTGATCTTTCCACAATGTATCTTGCAAGAGGAGAAGGATATCTTTATCAGTTAATACTTAATCCTCAAAAGGTTCTTCCGGGAACTACCATGCCTCAATTGTTTAATCCTCAATATGACAAACAAGCTAAGGAGAAGGTTGCTAAAATAGTGGCTTACCTAAAATCTGTGAACACTCCACCTCCTAAGGAACAAATCAAAAGGAATGTAATGGGTGTTCTCGTTATAGTATACTTCATTGCAATGGGATCATTACTCTGGAAGTATAGGACAAATTTCCTGAAGAGACTGGGTTATCATTAATTTCCTTTGCCCCTTACGAGGCGCTTTATACCTTTTATGAAAGGTAGAGAATTCGAAACACTTGCAGAGGAATATCTAAAAGGTAAAGGGTACAAAATTCTCGGGAAAAGTATCCATACACGCTATGGAGAAATTGATATACTTGCAGAATACAAAGGAAAAAAGATAGTAATTGAAGTAAAAGGTGGGAACAAATTCTTCCCGGTTGAAAATTTTACAAAGAAGAAGTTTCTAAAAGTGTTAAAAACTTCCTATGAAATCCTTGAAGGAGAAGATTTTCGGATAGAGCTGATAGTTGTTTACAAGAATAAGATATACCATTATAAAAACTTAGGGATATATTATGAAGAAGTATTTTGAACTTGGAGAGATTTGCATAAGTGTACCTACTGTATCTTATGATTTGAGTGTAAACGAATTAAAGCAAATTTTTTCCGAACTAAGAATATACGAGTATCTCACGGTATTAAAAGGGGGAAAACCCATAGGTGTAGTGTTCAAAAAGGACGTTGAAGGAATAACGAAAAAAGACCTAATAGTGGGTGATTTGACTAGATTAGCTGTGAAAATCAGAGATTTTAATTTAGAAAGGGATGGTCTTATAGGGATTATTGAACTGTTACCCATAATCAAAGAGCCTATAATAGTTACTGATAAGAAAGGAAAATACATAGGGGTGTTAACTTACGATGTATTGCTCCACTATATTACGAAGTACAGGGAGTATATTATTCCTCTTATTCAACATATAAGGAAATCCTTAGGAAAAGAACTGTATCTATACATTTTCGGTATAAAGAACCTAAAAGGTTTCAAAGAAAAGTTCGGATATGAAAAAACTAAAGGTTTAATAAAGATACTCTACGAAGAGATACAGGAAAGTTTCTCAGGAGAGATAGAAGAAATAGCGGAAACAGAAGAAATATGGATGCTTTCCCGGGAGCCTCCAGAAAAAGAAAAAGTAAAGGCTCTATTTGGAGAGTTCTTTAAGGAATATGCCGTTTTATTTGCGGATTATCCCAAAGCTTCCCTTTACGGTATATCTATAAACTTAAGATATGTAGATTCTCAAGAAAATCTTTACAAGAAAATAAAAGAGTTAAGAGAAAGGGCAAAGAAAATATCCGGATACATTTTTGTGGTACACGGTATACAACCAAAACTAATCCTTTATGACCCAAGGAAAAAGAAGCTTTTGAAAAACATAAAGGAAAAGATACTCTCGGACTTTTTAGAAATTGTAGAGGAATTGGTAAATTCACCAAAGGATATATGGGAGTTTGTACTCTACGATATGTTTAAAAAATACCCCTATTTTGAGCTTTTTTATCTCATCAGCTCAAGCGGGCTACAAATTTCCAATAACATCGTTAATCCCAATGTGAATTACTTTATAGTCCAAGGGAAAAAGGGTGCTGACAGGAGCAAAAGACCCTATTTCAAGGAAACCATGGAGAAGGGTGAATATATATCTGATATATATTTATCTAAGGCTACAGATGATTTTTGTATAACCGTTGCCAAAAGATTTGAACATAACGGAAAACTTTACATACTTGCGGGCGATATAAACTTCAAGGAAATTCACAGGTTGATAAAAGAAAATACTGCTACGGAAAAGGTAAGTTAAAGTATCTTCTTATGAGAGAGGCTGAAGTTTATAGGCAAACAAGGGAAACGAAAATAAGGGTATATATAAATCTTGACGGTTCGGGCATATATAGAGTGAATACACCTGTAGGTTTCATCACACATATGCTTGAATCTTTCGCAAGACACGGGAAATTTGACCTCGAAGTGGAGGCGGAAGGAGACGTTCACGTATCCCATCACCATACGGTGGAGGATTGCGGTATCGTTCTTGGACAGGCGGTTTTAAAAGCTCTCGGAGACAAAAAGGGAATAAGAAGGTACGGGTATTCAATCGTTCCTATGGATGAAGCTCTTATACTATCCGCCATAGATATATCAGGAAGACCTCTTTTTTTCTATGAAGATAAAGGTTTAAGAGGGAAAATAACAGACTTTGACTTTGAGCTAATATGGGAATTCTTTAAAGGTTTTGCCCTTGAAAGTAAAAGCACTCTTCATATAAAAGTTTTAGATGGGAAAATACTGCATCACATAGCAGAAGCTTGTTTCAAATCCTTTGCCTTAACCCTTAAAGATGCTGTAAAAAAAGAAGGGCAGGATATCCCTTCAACTAAGGGAGTTATCTGAAGGAAATTTTTACCAATGGTAGGCGCGGGGGGACTTGAACCCCCGACCTCCGGCGTGTCGGGCCGGCGCTCTCCCAACTGAGCTACGCGCCTTTGGAGTTATATTATTATAACTCAAACTCCTCACCCAGATAAGTCTTTTTTACCTCTTTTATCCTCACAACATCCTCAGGTTTACCCTGTGCAAGAACTTTTCCTTCGGAGATTATATATACTCTGTCAACCATCTTTATGGTTTCCCTTACGTTGTGATCCGTTATCAGTATTCCTATACCGTTTTCTTTAAGCCTCAAAATCAACTTTCTTATTTCGGAAACTATAATTGGATCTAATCCTGCAAAGGGTTCATCAAACAGGATATACTTAGGATTGGTAATAAGAGAACGGGCTATTTCCAATCTCCTCTTTTGTCCTCCCGAAAGGGTGTAGGCTTTTTGGTCTTTAAGGTCTATAAGTCCAAAATCCTCAAGGAGCATCTCCGCTTTAGCTAAAGCTTCATTCCTGTTGTTCGTAAAGAACTCCAAAAATATAATCAGGTTTTCGATAACTGTTAAATCTTCAAAAAGGGAATGTTCCTGCGGGAGAAAAGCAAGCCCCTTTTCCGCTCTCCTGAAAGGTGGTAAATGAGTTATATCTTCACCTTCCAATAGGATACTTCCCTTATCTATTCCTATAAACCCTATAATTGAGTTAAAAAGTGTTGTTTTCCCTGCACCGTTTGGTCCTAGCAGTCCAACTATTTCTCCTCTATTCACAGATAGAGAAATACCTTTCAAGACCTTTTTCCCTTTAAAATCCTTATAAACTTCTTTTACTGCCAGCACTGTTTAAATTTTAATTCATCAATTCTTTCTTAATTTCTTCTATCTTTTTACCCAGCTCCTTACCTTTAAGTCCTCTCTCTTTGAGTTCTTTAATCTTCTCTTCAGGCACTTTAATTTTTCTGAGATTTTCTAAATACACTTTGACTTTTTCTCTCAAACTTTCATCGAGCATAATTATGAGCAGTACAGAAATGTGCAAACCTTTAAGAGCTTTATATACATCGTATTTAGTCCGCGAAGAGTAGAGTTGCTCCTTCTTCTTAAACATTCTCGTGAACGAAAAGGTGAATGCATCCCTTACCCATGAAGGTGCCGACATCTCTTTGAGGAACCGTTTACCAGTTTCATAATCAAGAGTAGAAAGGATTTGGAGTATATACAGCCATCCGTAATCTATTTTCTCCCCGGGAAATTGTAGAGAATGCCAATCTATAATCTTCCTCAGTTGGGTTAATTTCTGATACAGTCTTTCGCTCCATCTGAAGTTTGGAATTATCTCTTCAAGAATTCTATACTTTTTGTAGAGTTCCAAGATGTCCAAGAATTTTTCTTCTCTGAGAGCCAATTTTATCTCGTTTATTATCCTGCCTCGTGGTGCTTCCTTTAAAAGCCCGAGATTTACAGCTTGTTTTAACATTTTTTCCGTACTCTTTGAAAGCTTAAAATCCAGTCTTCCTGAAAATCTTAAAGCCCTAAGGATTCTAACAGGGTCTTCTATAAAACTCACCGGGTGAAGTATCCTTATTATTTTTTCTCTTAAATCTCTTAGACCTCCAAAGTAGTCTATGAGTATACCAAAATCTTCTGGATTTACCGATATAGCCATGGAGTTAATGGTGAAGTCTCTTCTTATAAGGTCTTCCTTCAAACTCGCCGGCTCCACTTTAGGGTATGCTCCGGGCTTGGAATAACTTTCACGCCTTGCAGTGGCAAATTCGAGTTTTAACTTACCTATTTTCATGTGGGCTGTTCCAAATTCGGGAAAAGGATGCACGTTAGCTTTATGTCTCTGAGCGAGTTTTTTTGCCACCTCTATTGCATTTCCTTCAACCACAAAATCTACATCCCAAACCTCCTTTCCAAGGAGTATATCTCTTACTACTCCTCCGACTATATACGCTTTGTATCCAAGCTCTTTAGCTATTTCCCCAACTTCCTCGGATATAGGTTTTATATTCTCGGGAATTTTAAGCTTTCTTCTTTTTTCCTTAAATTTTGTCATATCCTCCTTTATTACTTGAAGTAGGTCAAGACGGGTAATGACTCCTATGACGGTATCCTTTTCCACTACAGGTATAAGCTTTTGCCCGAAACGGGTAAGAATTTCTTCTGCTTCCCATATAAGTGCATCCGGAGGGAGTGCGTAAAAATCCCTGTTCATAAATTCTTCTATGGGTTCATCAGGATAAAGTTTCACCACTTTTAAAAGGACTTTTTTAGAGATTATCCCTACAAGTTTTCTTTTCTTGTTTATAACCGGAGCATTGGCTATTCCCCTTTCCGTGAGTTCAGAAAGTGCATCTTTTACACTGAGATATTCAGATAGCACAAAAGGTGGAGTATTCATGATATCCTTGATTTTTAGTTTCACATATTTCTTCTTCAAGTACACCTTTAAAAGTTCCTTCAACCTTTCCGCAGGTACGTTTTCAAGTTTTACAGCACCGGCTTCCTTATGTCCACCTCCGCCGAAATGTGAAAGAATTTCACCCACGTTAATATCCGAATCTTGAGAACGTCCGAATACATAAGTTTTTCCTTCAGCTTCAACTATTACAAAGAAAGCATCAGATTCCTTTAAATCCTTTATTTCGTATAAGAGATTATTTATATCGGGTTGATAACTTTCGAGAACAGCGGTAGCCAGACTAATCGTTTTTCCTTCTATAAATATCTTTTCTATAGATTGCACAATCTTGCTGACCGCTTCTATCTGCTGAGGGGTGTAAGTTTCCATTATCACCTGTCTTATTTCCCTGAGGTTAGCTCCCTTTTCCAATAGCCATGCAACAGCCGATGCATCCCTCGGAGTGGTTCCTTCGTATGTGAGGTTTCCGGTATCTTCGTAAATTCCAAAGGCTAAAAGCGTAGCTTCTTGATGTGAAAGACTTACATTTTTCCTTTTTATTTCTTCTACTACTAAAGTTGTTGCAGCTCCTACCTTTTCTATTTTTCCTTCAAACTCTTTTACGTCTCCTTTAGGGTGATGGTCGTAAACTACTATTTTTTTTACTTTTTCCTTGGGAATTTCCTCCGGAAAAAAATGAGTATCAACAAGTACTAACTCAAAACATTCGGGAAAAGTTTCTGTAATTCTGAAAAACTCCTTGTACTTCTTAAAGACTTCACCTGCTTTTCTGGAGAGATATTTCGGTTTTAGAAGATAAGCATTTGTATAAAGTTTCAGAATACCGTAAGCAGCAGAAAGACTGTCCAAATCAGCTCCTTCGGATAGAACTATTAACTTAGGACAGTTTTCCATACTGTTTAAATTTAAAGTCTCCCTTGATATACTTCATTTTAAACTTCAAAAGCTTTATGTATTATAGGATAAAAACTTTCCAAAGGAGGTAAGAAAATGGCAGAGTTTAAACACGTGTTTGTATGCGTACAGGATAGACCACCGGGACATCCTCAAGGTTCCTGTGCTCAAAGAGGTTCAAGAGAAGTATTTCAGGCTTTTATGGAAAAAATACAAACGGACCCTCAACTCTTTATGACAACGGCAATTACACCTACCGGATGTATGAACGCTTGTATGATGGGTCCAGTAGTTGTTGTTTATCCTGATGGGGTTTGGTACGGTCAAGTAAAGCCTGAGGATGTTGACGAGATAGTAGAGAAACATCTGAAAGGTGGTGAACCTGTAGAAAGGTTAGTTATATCAAAGGGGAAACCGCCGGGAATGTTTTAACCCTGTCCCGGCACCCCTGCTTCTTCAAATTCAATTTCAAGCTTTTCATGGGGAACTATAGTAGTAATTGCATGTTTATACACCAACGTTTGCTGTCTCCCATCCTCAAGAAGAATGGTAAATAAGTCAAAAGACCTTATCTTTCCCTGAAGTCTGACACCGTTTACCAGGTATATAGATACTTTAACCTTCCTCTTCCTTGCCGTGTTGAGAAAGCTCTCTTGAAGCTTATATGGCATCTTCAACCTCCTGGATTATTGAGATTTATTTACTAAACCATTTTAAAACAAATTACCCTATTTTCCATAGGAGTTATTTTAGTTAACTAAAATGTAAACATGTTAACAATTTTGTAAACACAGAACAGCTCAGAAGAAGAGAAGTGAGCATTAGAAAAGATAAGAAAAATACAAACAACGAAATTGGCATTATGCTTGCATAATAAAGATTAGGAGGAGTGTAGATGAAGAAGATAGAAGCTATCATTAAACCTTTTAAGTTGGACGAGGTAAAAGATGCTCTTGTTGAGATAGGAATTGGGGGGATGACCGTTACAGAGGTTAAGGGATTTGGTCAGCAAAAGGGACATACCGAAATCTACAGGGGAACGGAATACGTAATTGATTTTCTACCAAAGGTAAAAATCGAAGTTGTGGTAAAAGACGAAGATGTAGAAAAAGTAGTTGAAACTATAGTAAAGACTGCCCAAACCGGAAGGGTAGGGGACGGAAAGATTTTTATTATTCCTGTAGAAGATGTAATAAGAATCAGAACCGGTGAGAGAGGTGAACAAGCTATCTAAAAAAATTTAATAAAAGGAGGTGTGTTATGCCCAAGTATACCCCTGAGGAAGTCCTTGACCTCATTCAGAAGGAAGGCGTGCAGTATGTAGACCTGAGGTTTTCCGATCCTTTCGGTCAGTGGCAACACTTGACAATTCCTGCTTACGAAATCTCAAAGGAAACCTTTGAAAACGGTAGGGGATTTGACGGATCCTCTATTAGAGGATGGCAGTCTATTAACGAGTCGGATATGCTCGCAAAACCTGACCCCAACACGGCATTTATAGATCCATTCATTGAACCCAAAACTCTTGTAATGATCTGTGATATTTATGACCCTGTAACCGGAGAAAGATATGGAAGGGATACCAGATATATTGCTCAAAAAGCTGAGCAGTATCTAAAGCAAACAGGTATCGGAGATACAGCGTACTTTGGACCTGAAGCTGAATTCTTCATATTCGATAGTGTTGAATTTGGGAACGGTGCCAATTACTCCTTCTGGAGAGTAGATTCCGAAGAGGGTTGGTGGAATAGAGAAATTTCCTCCACCGGATACAAGATACCCCACAAAAGAGGATACTTTCCTGCACCTCCTGTAGATAAAATGATGCTACTCAGAAACGAAATGGTTTCTATAATGTCCGACCTCGGAATAATAGTTGAACTCCATCACCACGAGGTTGCTACCGCGGGACAAGGTGAGATAGATATAAGGTACGACTCCCTTGTAAACCAAGCTGATAAACTATTCCTTTACAAGTACATCGTTAGAATGGTTGCTGCAAAACACGGAAAGTATGCAACCTTTATGGCAAAAGTTCTCCCCAACGACAATGGATCGGGTATGCACACCCACTTCTCTATATGGAAGAACGGAGAGAACCAATTTGCCGGAAGTGAGTATGCAGGACTATCCAAAACAGCCCTCTATGCAATAGGGGGAATTCTAAAGCACGGTCCTGCAATAGCAGCATTTACAAACCCCACAGTTAACTCCTACCACAGACTAGTTCCCGGATATGAAGCTCCTGTAAGACTCGCTTACTCGGCAAGAAACAGATCTGCCGCAATAAGAATACCTATGTACTCTCAAAATCCGAAAGCAAAAAGGATAGAAGTAAGATTCCCAGATGCAACATCTAATCCATATCTTGCGTTCGCGGCAATTCTAATGGCTGCCATAGACGGAATAGAAAATGAGATAGACCCGGGAGAACCCTTCGACAAGGATATCTACTCTCTACCTCCTGAGGAATTAGAGGGTATTCCTCAGCTTCCCGGATCACTTGAAGAAGCTCTTAATGCTCTTGAAAACGACTACGAATTCCTCTTAAAAGGCGGAGTATTTACCGAGGAATTTCTACAGTTGTGGATAGAAGCCAAGAGGGCTGAGATTGATGAATTAAGATTTACTCCCCATCCAAAAGAATTTGAACTTTACTGGGATATTTAAACCTATTTCGGGGCTTTCTGCCCCTTTTTCAAAATCTTTTTAAAAATAAAAAGGAGGAGCAAAAGTGAGGACCAAAGGGTTATTAGGGGTTATTATACCTATTTTGTTCGGAGCATTACCAGCTCTTGCACAAGAAGGAGCAAAGCTTGACACCGGAAATACAACTTGGATGTTGATAGCTTCTGCTCTGGTTGTATTCATGACAGTTCCGGGATTAGCACTCTTTTACGGAGGGCTTGATAAAGCGAAGAGCATTCTAAACACCATAGCTATGTCCCTGAGTGCCTTTGCCGTAGTTACCTTAACATGGGTAATAATTGGATACTCCATAGCTTACGGAGACGATATAGCAGGGTTTATTGGAAATCCCTTCCAGTACATACTTGCCAAAGGAATTAGCGGTATTAATCCTGATACAGGTTATCCTGCACTCCTCGATGTTATGTTCCAACTAACCTTTGCTACCATTACTACCGCGCTTATTAGTGGTTCTTACGTAGGAAGAATGAAATTCTCCGCATGGATTTTATTCGCTGTACTGTGGAGCATCGTAGTTTACCCTCCTGTAGCTCACTGGGCATGGGGAGGAGGTTTCTTAGCAAATGATGGAGCTTTAGATTTTGCAGGTGGTACGGTAGTTCACATAAACGCAGGTATAGCCGGATTGGTAGGAGCTTTAATTTTAGGGAGAAGGAGGAATGCATCCCTTATTCCCAATAACATACCCTTGGTGGTCCTCGGAGCTGGAATACTCTGGTTTGGGTGGTTCGGATTCAACGCAGGGTCAGCTTTAGCTGCCAATGAAACTGCAGTATGGGCAATGCTTAATACTACAGTAGCGACCTCTACAGCAGCTCTTGCTTGGATGTTTGCGGAATGGATACATGCAGGAAAACCCACAGTTGTAGGAATATCTTCTGGAATTATTGCCGGACTTGTAGCAATTACTCCAGCAGCCGGCTTTGTAAACTTAGTAGGAGCCATCTTTATAGGAGCTATAGCAGCTGTAATCGCTTGCTTTACAGTAGCCGTTCTTAAACCCAAATTCGGATACGATGATGCCCTTGATGTTTTCGGTATTCACGGAGTAGCTGGCATAGTTGGGGCAATTCTTACCGGAGTATTTGCAGACCCTTCGGTAGGAGGCTCTAAAGGTCTTTTATATGGAAATCCTGCACAGGTTCTTATTCAACTCGAAGGAGTGATTGCAACAATTATTTACTCGGGAGTCTTAACAGCCATAATACTTTTCATCATCAAAGCCCTAGTAGGCTTGAGGGTATTCGAAGAAGAAGAAATCGAAGGTCTTGATTCTACAGAACATGGTGAAAAAGCTTACAACACTTGAAGGGGGGTTTTGATATGAAGAAAGTTTTATTGGCTTCCGCGGTTTTTTCTTTGGCTACTTCCTCTTTTGCTCAAGAAATTACCTTGAAGTTATCTCAAGCTCTTGAGTTGTACGGAGGATTCAGTGCAGGATACTTTTACACAACCAATGAAAACAACAAAGATTCCCAAGATAAGTTTCAGATAACAAATGCAATTATCGGAATAAAGGGTGAAACGGGAAAAGGTATAAAATTGGGATTCGATTTAGCGATAGGGGGAGCACTGTGGTCTACTGTATTTGATGGAGGACAAGGAGATATTGCATACATAGATACCGCCAATAACAAGCTAAAAGAAGGAGTAGGTATACTCTGGGGATACGCTACATTAAAGCCTCATCCCGCAGTATCTATTGAGGCGGGTGTATTAACCACAAACGTGGGATACGAAATTGCGGATACTTATTCCAATCCTAATATAACATTCGGAGCAGTTTGGTATGCACAACCGTTCATATACCCCGGAGTAAGGTTAACACTCTCTCCTATGGAAAACATAGATCTGTATGTAGAATACAATCAAGAATATCAGAGGGATAATTTTGCATTTGGTATACTCGGAGAAACGGCCGGTATATCCTTTGCCTTGAACTATTACGATTACAGGGAGAAAAAAAATCTCGTTGATGTAGTTCTTGGATATTCCGTAGCTAACATTGATTTGGGATTAAACTTTGATTATCAGTGGTTAGATGATTCTAATAAAACTCAAGGTCAAGACGACAATGCCTACGGAGTGGCAATTTACTTTATTCCCAATTTCGATACATCTTATGGAGAAGTATCCTTACCTATAAGATTTGAGTACTTCAATGAAGGAACAAGTGGAATATACTACGGTGGAGCAGATACCGGCTATACTTTTACCATTACTCCTACTATTAGACCTACATCCAATACATTCATTAGAGTTGAAGCTACATATGTGACAACTGATAACAAAGTTTTCAAAAACAAAACGAAAGACAATAAAACAACATTTGCTTTTGAGATGGGCTTTACCTTCTAATACTATCCTTGCATGCCTTCCTTTCTTTTCTCAGGTTTTTCCTTTTTTTAATTTTAAACAAGTAAAACCTGCATTTTCATAGAAACCTAATTTTATTTCTCTGTTTTTAATCGGTTGAGTGTCTTGGGGGTCTTCAAGTAAAGTGCTTTTAATAACTTCAAAAGAAAACTTTCCTTTTACAAAGTTCCTTACATCAAAGAAAGAGTAAAAAGTTGCATGTCTATACAATGGATGTCCTTGCCTTGCTTTCTCTTGGTAGAATTTTGCCCATTTACTTTCCTTTAGAATCAATCCGAGGTAAAGATTTCCGTTGTTCCTCAGAACCCTATAAGCTTCATCTATAACCCTTTGAGGATTATCTACAAAGCATATGGTAACGATGATAAATACACTATCAAAAATTTCATCCTTAAAGGGCAAGTTTTCCCCCTTTGCAAGAGCTACTTTAATCCCTCTCTCTTTTGCTATTTTCAGCATATTTATTGATGTGTCTATTCCGTACTGTATTCCGAGGGCATGTGCAAAACGTCCAGTACCTACTCCAATCTCGAGGGAAGTGCTAAAATCTTCCGTTAATGACTTTAAACACCTTACTTCTAAATCGTAAGCACTTTTACCGAAGGGTTTTTCATACCAAGAATCGTATTTGTTAAAATATCTATCGAAAGGATTCATTAATTAAATTTTAGTATACTGAGCGGGTGTGGCGGAACTGGCAGACGCGCCGGACTCAGGATCCGGTGCCCGTAAGGGCGTGCGGGTTCGACTCCCGCCACCCGCACCAATACCGTATATAAATCAACCTTTTGGTATTCTTTAAGCGCATGCTACCCCGTATTTTTAATTTTTTCGGGGGGTTTTACCTCAAGGCATTCGTCAAACACAGCGTAAGCGCATTTATTCCTGCAATATTCATAGTCTAATTTCTTGAAGAGTTTATTTATTGCTTCTCCCTTTGCATTGAATACTACATTTTGATTTACAACTTTATCAAATTCCGCATTCTCGAGTATAGGGTATACATCGCATCCTATATTTGCAAAGGAAACTTCAACATTTTCCCTCTTTAAGTCCTTTATAAGTCTTACTATTGTTTGAGCTCCCGTAGCATCAACGTAATTGACCGCTTCCATATCTATAAGAACGAACTTGAGAGGTCTTCCCTTGAAAAGCGCTTCTTCAACTTTTCTTATAATATAGTCGTAAACGAATTGTGCATTTCCGAAGTAAATAGACATATTCGGTTTTATAAACATAATCTGTGGGCATTCGGGAAGCTTTTTCTTTTCTGCATTTACAAAAGTCCTCGTCACAGGGTCTCTGGTAAGAATAACAATTCTCGGATACATGGTTTTATAAACAAAACTTCCCAAGGATGTTAAAATTCCGAGGGTAATCGCAACCCACAGGTCCATAAAGAAAACCGACGCAAAAGTTATACCTGCTACCAACCCATCTACTTTGTTAATTTTGTATAGCTTAATAATATCTTGAGGTCTTATGAGATTTATTACAGTAGAAAGCACTATAGCTGCAAGAGAAGCTTTAGGGAGATAATAAAATGCCGGTGCAAGTAGGAATAATGTGAGGCCTACAAGTACACCGGATAAAACACTTGCTAAAGGAGTAGCCGCACCCAGAGAAAAGTTTAGAGATGAACGGGAAAAAGAACCTCCTGCAGGGAAACCTTTAAAGAAAGCAACTACTACATTTGCCATACCTTGTCCAATCAATTCTTGATTTGGGTCCCACTTGTCTCCTACACGTACTGCAAGAGTTTTAGCTATAGCAACAGCTTCTATGATACCAAAGAAAGCAACAACAAAGGACCCTCCCCACATCTTGCTCATAGTTGCAAAATCTAAAGGCGGCGGTTCAGGTGTAGGAAGCCCTTGAGGAACATCTCCTACAATCGCAACACCAAATTTATAAAGCTGAAATTGATACACAAGAAAGGAAGTGATAATCACCGCAATGAGAGCTCCGGGAATGTAAATACTTATTTTCCTTGAAATCCAAATAATAAAGTAAGCGAGAATACCTATACCGAGTGTATAGGGGTTTGTCATTTCCAATTTACTTACTAAATCAATAACAACGTCAAATATATGGGTAGAACGCTCTATTTTGTATCCGAAAAGGTGTCCGAATTGGGATAGAGCTATTACCATAGCTCCCGCGGATGTAAAACCTACAACCACGCTATTAGAAATCAGGTCTACTATAAAGCCGAGTTTAAATATCCCTACCGTTAATCTGATAAGACCAACCATAAAAGCTAAGAGTGCCATGTATTTAATCCATTCAGGTGTTTGGGGTTCAAGTCCTATGCCGTATAGAACCGAGGCGGAAAGTAAACAGGTCATTGCCACAGGACCTGTGTTTAGATAACGGGAGCTTCCCAAAACTGCCGCTAAGATAGTGGCGATAAAAGCAACGTATAAACCGTGAATAGGAGGCATTTCTGCAAGCATAGAATTCGCCATAGATTGGGGAACATACACTGCTGCAACAGTTACACCCGCAATTACATCCCTTAAAAACTTTTCTTTGTTGTAATCCCTAAACCACATTATGAAAGGGAATTTGAAACTAAAAGAGATGTTGATGTTCGGGACATCTTTGGTTTTCTTCATGACGCAAATATTTTAAAAAATTTATGATTTTTCTTATATAAAAATAAATTAAGTATATGAAATCACTTATAATTGGGGGACCTACTGCCGTAGGTAAATCAGATTTGGCGTGTTTGGTTGCAAAAGTA
>DQTK01000140.1 GCA_015662815.1 Aquifex aeolicus
AACAGGAGTTGATGAATACAAAGAAGTAGAAGTTATTTCCGTGGAAGAAAAAGTTTTAGAAGAAAAACCTCAAACCTCTGAAGGAAACCCCGAATTCTAAGGGGTTTCCCTTTTAAAAATTCTCTTTAAAAGAAATAAAACTACCGTTATCCAGACGAACTCATGGGATGAGGAATTACATCCTCCACCGCCATTTTCTATAGATACTCCTTGTCCAGAAAGTGAAACTTTTCTGGTTTCATTTTCAAAGTTTATATACAATAAACCGCTAAAATCTTTCCCCGAGGTGGGTTTAAAAGCTACATCAATCTTACACTCCTCAAAAGGACTTAATAAAGTATTGGTACAGTTTTCATCTTTTATATAAAAACCTTCTCCTTGGATATAAACATTAAGGGTTTTCAGTTGCTTTTTACCCGTACTCCTTACCATGACTTGTAAAACTTTTTCATTACCTACGTTAACACTTCCGAAGTTTATCTCTGAAGTGGAGAGACAAGCCTTTTGAGAACTTTCTCCGGTAAGTAAGTTATAAAGGTCTAGAGTATTGCAAGTATAACTTTTTCCATCGTAAACTGGAGAGTTTTTACCCGTAAGCAGAATCTCGTTTTTAGCTTCAATAAAGGAAATGTTAGGGTTCTTAGAAAAAAGCAATGCAACAGCTCCTGTTATGAAAGGTGCGGCCATGGAAGTGCCTGAAGCTAAAACCAGGGAAGTTTCACAGTTAGCTGTATTCCTACCAATATACAGGCTTGCTATATCTTCACCGGGGGCAAAAATATCTACAGTGCGATATCCGTAATGGGAGAAGTAAGTAGGATTTCCGCTTCTGTTATACGCTCCGACACATATTTTGTTTTTCAAATTGTAATTGCAGGGATAAAAATCTATAGTGTCATTGTTTTTTCCTTCATTACCCGCAGCGGTAATGTACAAACCGTTGAAAGACTTTATTGTATCATATTGAATTTGACTAAAGGGATATTCTCCCCCGTAGCTTGCATTTACAGCTACTATTCTTAAGCCTTTTTTACTTATAAGGGTCTTTATATATTCAAAACAGGCAATTTCTCCTGCAACGTCACCAAATCCCCTACTACTCAAAAATTTACAGGGAATAATCTTTACATTCCAAGCTACACCGGGAATCAAAAGCCCATTGTTTCCTAAGGCCCCTATTATACCAGCTATATGGGTTCCGTGGCCATCATCATCAAGGGCATCCGGGGCATTACATCCTTTAGCATTAGGGTTGTAACGTCCTTCTGGATAGCAAAGAACATTTACACCGTAACAGTCATCTACATAACCATTTCCATCGTTGTCTATACCGTCATCACAAACTTCATCGGGATTTTTCCATAGGTTTTCCTTTAAATCGGGGTTATTGTAATCTACACCAGTATCAAATAGTGCAACGTATACCTCATAACTCCCGGTGGTAATATCCCATGCTTTTTCTGCATTTACAGATTTTAAATCCCATCTGAGTGTATAACAGGTATCGTTGGGAATGGCAAGTGCTTTGAGGACAAAATTTTCCTCGAGTATAAAATCTTTGTTAAAAGTTAAGGTATTTAAGATGTCATTATCCTTAGGAATATCCAACAAATATACATCTCCTGAGATTTTCTTTTTGACAAACACCTCCAAATAAGGAGGAAGATTTCCCTTTAAAAGATATTCCTTTCCGTAGGAAAATCCCAAGAAAACAATTAACAACAAAATCTTTTTCATTGGTATCATTTTATATTCACGGAGGGGAGAAAATGTTTAGTCTAAAAGAACCTCTCAAAGGCTACGAAATGAAGGTAGGATTACTACCTGTGGAAAAAATTAAAATTCCGACTATACAGAGGGATATATCAGAGACTCTTGTTAAAAGACTTATGACCAGTATAGAGAAGGTAGGTTTTGTAGATCCGATTTTGGTTATTGAAGGAGAAGGTGGCTTCTACGAAGTAATAAACGGTCAGCATAGATTGAGAGCAGCTGAACTTTTAGGATTCAGGGAAGTTCCCGCAATCATTTTACCGCCTGAGACTAAAGATTACATAATATCTCTTAATGTAGAAAAAGCTCCGAATCTCAAGGATAAAGCCCATCAAGCTTACGAAATATTTGTAAAATACTTAAAGGAAAATCCTCAAATGGAGGAAATAGAGTTAGAGATGAAGGTAGAAGAACCCTACTTCCTTACCGTAGGATTCATTACCGACAGATTCGGAGCGAAAAGATTTCCGGCATACGCTTTTGAAAAAGTCCTAAGGAAAGTAGATGAATTTTTAATCCTTCCTCTAGAGGAAGCTGAGAAGGAAAGGGAAAAAAGGGCAAGTATAGTGAGAGACGTAAGAGAAGCCATGGAAGAAAAATATCAGGAATTAGGACTAAGTAATGTTCTTCATAAGGAGGCAATAATCTCAAAGGCCTTCCAGATGGTATACGGGAAAAGAGTTAGGAAAGTGGAAGACGATTTTTATACAGCATTTGAAAAGATAAAGGATGCTATACCCAAGGTTTCCTTCACCGAGGAAGAGTTAGAAGAGTTTTAAAGTTGTGGTAAAATGTGAAAGTAAAATGGATAACTTATTTATAGAGATAGGTTGTGAGGAGCTTCCCGCATCCGTTATAAATCCTGCCCTTGAATTTTTAAAGGATAAGATTAATGGAATTTTAAAAGCTAAGGAAGTAGAACTTTTTGGAACTCCCCGCAGGCTTGCTCTTTACTTTAAAGACTTTAAAAATGTAAGCGAAGAAAAGGAAAAGGTTATCTGGGGTCCTCCTAAAAATATTGCTTACGATGAACAAGGAAAACCTACAAAAGCACTAGAAGGTTTCTTGAGAAAAAATAACGCTACACCTGAAGAGGTAAGAATATTAAAAAAAAATAAAGGTGAGTATGTAGCTATAGTAAGAAAAGTAGTTGAAAAAACACCTATCGAAAAGCTTGAAGAAACTTTCGAAGAGATACTACTCTCAATTCCCTTCCCCAAAAGAATGAGATGGACACCCTCTAAGAGGATAACCTTCTCAAGACCCGTAAGGTGGATAGTTGCCCTTCATAACAACAAGCTTGTTAATCTTGAGTTTGGCAATTTGAAATCTTCTACAAAAACAAAGGGACATAGATTTCTATCTCCGAAAGAAATAGAAATTAAAAATGCCGAAGATTACGAGACTATTCTTAAACAACACTTTGTAATCCCCAGATTTGCAAAAAGAAAAGGGATTATTGAAGAAGAAATAAATAAAATTTCCAAAGAATTAGGAGGTATTCCATCTTATCCCGCGGGTTTGGTTGAGGAAGTTGCCAATTTAGTAGAATACCCTTTTGCGGTTTTGGGAACCTTCAGCGAGAAATATCTTGAGCTTCCTCCGCTCGTTATAATTACCGTAGCTGCGCATCATCAAAGATTTTTCTGTATAGAAAAAGATGGTAAGCTCCTGAACTACTTCATAGGCATAAGTAATAATAAACCCAATGAAAGAATAAAGGAGGGTTATGAAAAGGTATTGAGGGCAAGATTAGAAGATGCCCTTTTCTTTTACAGGGAAGATCTCAAGAAAGACTTAAAGGATTTAATACCATCTTTGAAAAAAGTGGTTTTCCACCCCAAGATAGGCTCTATGTATGAAAAAGAGGAAAGGATGGAAAAAATAGCTAAAAAGTTATGTCCCTTCTTTAATTGCTCTTGGGAAAAGGTAGAGACGGCGGTATATCTTTCTAAAGTTGATATTCTCACGGAAATGGTAAAAGAATTAGACGAACTTCAGGGGTATATGGGATATATATACGCTTCAAACCAAGGTTACGATGAAGAAGTTTCAAAAGCCTTATGGGAGCAGTACCTTCCTAAAGGCCTTGAGGACAGAGTTCCCGAAACAATTATAGGTACTATACTATCTCTCAGTGATAAAATCGATAATCTATATTCCTTCTTTAAAATAGGTGAAATTCCAAAGGGAAGTTCTGACCCTTACGGGCTAAGAAGAAGTGCCTTCGGAATTATAAAGATACTTCACGAAAAAGCCCTTGATGTAAATCTTGCGGATTTTAAGGAAATTTACGGGGAATTTAAACATTATACAGACTTAGAAGACTTTCTAAAACAAAGACTTATAAGCTATCTGGGAAGTTATCCGATAGATCTAGTCAGAGCTGTTCTAAAAGTGTACTCTCCTTTTGAACCCTATAAGGTAATAAAGAATGTGGAAATTCTCTATGAAGCGAGCAAATCTCCTGATTTTACCGCCCTCGTTGAAGGAGCAAAGAGGGTAATAAGGATAATTCCCAAAGACTGGAAAGAAATTTCCGTAAAAGAAG
>DQTK01000116.1 GCA_015662815.1 Aquifex aeolicus
GGAGGAAAGTTCAGGAGTGCCCAGACCAGTATTGAAGCACCAAATATCAGTGTTCCGGCTCTGTAAATGAAATCCTTAACGTAAAGCCAAGATATGTTTAAAAGCGTTCCCATAGAAGGAAACCTATAAGGAGGGAGTTCTATTACGAAATGAAAAGCTTCTCCTTTAGCAAGAGTTTTCCTGAGAATGAAAGCGGTAAACAATGCAACGGATATACCGAGTAAATAAAGGAGTGTTATTATCAGGGCTGCATTTTCGGGAAAAAACACGAGAGTGAAAAAGGAAAATACCACTAATCTTGCGGGACAGCTTATAAAAGGTATCATTACTATTACAATCAGCTTTTCCCGTGTGGTTTCCATAGTTCTCGTAGCAACTATTGCAGGAACATTACACCCGAGAGCAAGAAGTAGCGGGATAATACTTTTACCATGAAGTCCAAATCCGTGAAGGAATTTATCCATAAGAAACGCAACTCTCGGAATATAACCCGACATTTCCAGAAAGGTTATCAGTAGATAAAGGGTAAATATTAAAGGTATAAAAGTGAGTACAAAACCAACGCCTCCAATTACTGCTTCGGAGAAAAATTTAACGAGCCACTGTGAAGCTCCTAAATCAGCTAAATAATACATTACAAGAGGACTCAAAAAGTCATTAAAAAACCCATCAATCCAGTCTATAAAAGGTGAAGAAAAATCGAAAGATACCTTAAAAAGGAAGAACATTATTATTACGAAAGCAATAACTCCAATAATCGGATGCAGAAGAAAATTATCAAGCAAATCTGTTAGATTTCTCGAAGAAAAATTTTTCCTATTTATTACTTCTTCATAAGTGTCGTGAGCAAGGGCATACCTTTCTTCATCTATAAGTTCCTTGAAATTTCTATTAAATTCTCTTTCAAACTCCTTTAAAAGTTCAGGGTCCTGAAGGAGAAGTTTTATTAACTCATGTTTGGAAAACCTATTCTCCTGTGAATTCTCGTACTTTTCAGAAACTTTACGTAGATACCTTTCAATTCCTTCCGAATACTTTACATTAGGCTTTTGATTATTCTCGTAAATCTCTACTATAGCAGGCAATATGTTTTCGGTTCCTAAACCCTTTCTAGCTACAGTCTTGATAGCTTTGACATTTAACAATTTAGAAAGTTTCTCCGTATCTATTTCTATCCCTAAACTCTGGGCTTCATCGTATAGGTTAAGAGCAAGTACTGTAGGCTTTTCAAATTCAAGAAGTTGAATCGTCAGCAGGAGATTCCTTTCAAGATTTGTAGAATCGATAACGTTTAGAATAACGTCTACATCTCTACTTTCCAGAAACTCAACCGCAACCTTTTCATCCTCGGATATAGGTTCAAGGGTATATATTCCGGGTAGGTCTACAAAGTGTATTGTGTAATCTCTAAAGTTTACGTGCGCTTCCTTCTTCTCAACAGTAACTCCCGGCCAATTTCCTACTTTAAGAGAAGTTCCAGCAATTGCGTTAAGTATAGTGGTCTTTCCCACATTCGGATTCCCGGCAACTGCAACAGTTATTTTCTTCATATTTCCATCTTCAATACTCAAAGTGTACCCTAATTCCCAACACGTATGTACTTTTCACTTCATCTATATATTGATAATCAAATGTTAAATGTAAATTCGCAAGCAGTCTATATCTGTAATAGGTTTCCCCTACATTTACATCCGCAAACTTATTACCCTTTCTACGGGCAAAACCTATCCCGAAGGTATGTTTACCAGCGTTATAGGTCATTCCTCCGCTTATAAAATAAGCATATTCGTCTGAAGAATTGATCCCCCACCTGAAGAAAAATCCGAGGTTATCAAAACTGTAATCTCCAACGACCCCAAACCCCTTATTTTCGCACAAGGGAGCATGAAAATAATAAAGAGATAAATTGTAATTTTTTTCCGATATACCTACTTCTAACAGATAGACTGTTTCAGCATCAGGCTTACCATCAACTATAGCATTGGAAACCTTAAAGATACTATAATTGAGATTCAATATTAATCCGATGTTATATGAAGGCAATAAACTCAGGGGGTTGTTAACCAAATCAGTATTCAAGAACTGGTTTACTTCATCGTTTGCAAATCTATTTGTATCAAAAAATGCTGTAGTATCAACCAGTCCCCCTATTAACTCCACATTCTCACGAGTTAACTTTACAAATGCTTCTAGGATATAATCTCTTCCATTTCCATTTATATTCCTTACAGAACCTTCAAGGTCATCAGCTGAAGGAAGAGAAGAAAAATCTCTTCTTTGCATCTTTTTGTTAATACCGTTTCCAAATGAAGGAGAAAAGTTTATAAGGAATCCTATCTTTCCGTTATTAACTTCGCATATCAGGTGGTTTGTACTGTAGGCTCCTCCTCCATATTCAGAGGTTTGATACACAGCAGTACTTAGAAAATGAAATCTATATTCAGTATCTTCTATAACATGTTTATGAACAAGCGAACCTGTAGAGTCAAAAAAAGACAATCAACACACCTCCTTTTTAACCTTACTTAATAGTTCCTTATCAATTACTAACCTTGTATTGTCAAGCTTCAAAAGGTATACCCTACCGTTTCTCATAAGTACCTTCACTCTTTTTCCCTTTCTCAATCCCATGGATCTTAATTTAGCTACTACAGGCCTATCTTCATTTTCAAACCCTAAGACTACAAATTCAGTTCCTACCCTTATTTCGTTGTTTGTGAGCATGCATTTACCTCCTCTTGAAATTAGGATACAGTCTCAACTTCTATTTGTCAAGGTTTTATGAAGACTGTTTAATAATCGGAGGAGTTAGGGTTTACAACAGGAAATTTAGTCAAAATATACAAGCTTTGTCAAACCAATATAACTCCTTGTTCCTCTTTAGCTTCATTCTCATTTATTCTCTTTTAACTTGTCTAACTTTTTTAAACAGTCTCCTGTCTTCTTGACAAACGAACATTCATTCACTTATGATTTACTTCACGATTTTCCTCATCATACTTATAAGTTTCCTGATAGGTTTTTCCCACGAATTTACCCTATTGAAAGAAGGTAACGAGTACTCACTTAGCATAACCGATGAAAATAAAGCAGTATATGTAAAAAAAGAAGATCTGCGCAAAGTAGTGTGTTTTGACAAAAATGGGAATCGAAAACCCGTAGAAATTTTTCAAAGCGGTAAAAAATTAAAATTTAGGGGAGATTATTCACTTTTGGGTTTAATCTATGCAGTCAAAGACCACGTGACCTTTATAAAATACTTATCCGAGGAGTACGAAGGTCTTCCCGAGTCCGTAGGTTTTCCTTTAGAAATAATATCTTCCGTTAATCCTGTTAAAGTTCCAGCGAAAAAAAATTACTTTCAAGGTCTTTTATAAAGGCAAGCCCACTGTAGGTGTGCCCGTAGGGGTAAACTACGAATCCATAGGAAAAACCCGCAGAGGAGGAGAAATAAGGGTAAAGGTCAGGAGAGGTCTGAATATCATAACCACTTATATTCGTGAAGGAGGAAGATATTACGAGGCTTCCCTCTTATTTAAAGGCAAATAAATCATGGAGGGCTTTAAATGAAAAGATTTGCTTTAATTCTACTTTCTCCGCTGATTATTTTTGCTCATCACGGAGTTGCTCCCTTAGGCGTTTCAGGTTTAAAAGGTCTAGGAGCACCTTTGGAAACTTCTACATCTGCAACCATACCTGAAGGTTCTTTTCTGTTTTACCTTAAGCTGGACTATGCTAAATTTAGAACTTACACTCCGCTCAGAGATGATGAAACGGACCTATATCAATTCTGGATATTCGGTTTGGGATACGGTGTAAAGTCCTAGTTATCTTTTTACATTTTCGCTCCTTATAACTATAAAAAAAGAAGATAACTCCTTTAATACCGCAGGTTTCGGAGATTTAATATTCACCACAGTGTTTGGATTTGAATACGATGAAGGTTTTAGGCTTACACCTCCCGATGAAA
>DQTK01000110.1 GCA_015662815.1 Aquifex aeolicus
ATAAATAAAGCATTTTAATATCTGAAGAATATGCCGAAGTTAAAATGATGAAGGATGGCATCATCGTAATCGCCGGTTGTAAAGATTTTTACCTTATACTCACCTAAAAAGCCGAAAGTTTCTGACACTTTATACTTAGCTCCTAAAAAGAATTGGAGTCCTAAAGCTGTATCTTTATTGGTAATTCCATTTACTCTTTCTTTGAACCTGTTTATAGAACCACCAAAACCTGTATAACCGTACAGTCGTTCATTTATTTCTAACTCGATAGAAGGGTTAAGTTCGAAAGCCGTATATGCCCAAGCACCATTATCTTCAAACTTGTTCGCAGTTATGAGTTCTACCGATAGGCCCGCGTTAAAACCCTGTGGAGTGTTCCCTCCCAAGTAGCCGTAAACGGCTACCATTTCCTTTAAGTCAACGTCTTTATTACTTCCGTCTACACTATCGTAGTCTACATTTAGAAAACCTATTTTGATTCCGAATTCTCTTTGAAAGTTCCCATCAAAAAAATCCGCGAATCCTATTGAAAGGAATGTAAGAAATAGTGCTACCGACTTTTTCATACTCAGTATTTTAACAATAAAGATTAAGAATAAAGATTAAGAGGTTAAAATCTTCAATTGATGGAAAGGGTGCTGGTTATAGGCGTCGGTTTTATGGGTGGTTCCTTTGCTTTAGCTCTAAAAAATCACGGTTTTAAAGGAAGTATTTACGGATATGACATTAACCCGGAAAGTATCAAAAAAGCTTTTGATTTAGGAATTATCGACGAAGGTACAACTAATTTATCCGACATAAAAAACTACGAACCTGATTTAATTATGCTATCCAGCCCTGTGAGAACGTTCAGGTATATAGCGAAAGGGCTTAAGGATTTAGTAGATGAAGAAGTAACAATTACGGATCAAGGGAGTGTTAAAGGGAATATTGTCTATGAATTGGAAAGAATACTTGGAAATAGGTACGTAGGAGGACATCCTATAGCAGGGACGGAGAAATCAGGAGTGGAGCACAGCATCCCTAATCTTTACGAGGGAAAGAAAGTAATTCTTACACCTACTAAAAATACTGATAAGGAAAAATTGAAGAAGGTTGAATCTACGTGGAGGATGATAGGAGGGATAGTAGAGTATATGTCTCCTGAGCTTCATGACCATGTGTTCGGCGTTGTCTCACATCTTCCCCACGCAGTAGCCTTTGCCCTTGTGGATACCCTAATTCGAATGTCCACCGGTCAAGTAGACCTTTTTAAATACCCCGGAGGTGGTTTTAAGGATTTTACAAGAATAGCGAAAAGTGACCCTATAATGTGGAGGGATATATTCTTGGAAAATAAGGAAAACCTATTAAAGGCGATAGAGGGATTTCAAAATTCCTTAAACTATCTCAAGGAGTTAATAAAAGAAGAAAAAGAGGAGGAACTTACAGGATATTTAAGGGAAGTAAAGACAAAGAGAATGGAGATAGACTAATAGACTAATGGAATCTCCGAAGGAGTACGTTGATTACGGAATAATGGGTGTTTTAGGGTTTATGAGCTTCTTAGCCCTTACCGTAGCTATAGAAAGGTACCTATTTATAAGGAGTGTAAATCTAAAAAATTACAACTCGAGGGCTCTTCTTGAAAAAGATTTAACGAAGAGACTCTATATAATAGCTACCGTAGCTTCTAACGCTCCTTATGTGGGACTTTTGGGAACTGTCATCGGTATTCTTCTTACCTTTTACACTATTGGGCAAAAAGGGTTTGTGAATACAAAGGAAATCATGGTAGGTCTCGCCCTTGCGTTAAAGGCTACAGCTCTTGTCTTATCGTAGCTATTCCCTCCGTGATTGTATACAACTTTTTAGTAAGAAAGGTAAAGGAAAAACTTTTAGATTACGATGACTTTTATTCAAGGGAGTGTTCCTCAAGCCAAGAATAGACGCTATTGAAAGTTTCCGTATCTTCTATTTCAAATACCATACGTTTGCCTGTAGAAGGGTGGTAAAAGCCTAAACGGTATGCAATCAACATATTGCATTTTCCTATAATATTTAGAAGTTCTCTGGGTACAGAACTCCTCTTAAAACCGTAAGTGGTATCTCCCAAAACGGGATGCCCTATTGAGGAAAAATGAACCCTGATTTGATGGGTTCTTCCGGTATGTATTTTTACCTTAAGGAGTGTAATTTCAAATTTTTCATACCTTTTTATAACCCAATATTCCGTAAGTGCTTCCTTTCCTTCTTTTTTTACGGAGAACTTCTTCCTATCTACAGGATGTCTTGCTATAGGTGTATCTATAATTCCGTAGTCGTTTTTCACTAAGCCCTTTACGAGAACTTTATAAAGCTTTTCTGTCTTTCTCTCTTGGAATTGTTTTACAAGCTCTCTATGGGAAATATCATTTTTGGCTATTACCATAACTCCTGCTGTTTCCTTGTCTAACCTGTGAACTATTCCCGGTCTCTCAACCCCACCTATAGAGGATAAATCCTTTATATGGTGTAGGAGTGCATTTACTAAAGTACCGGAAGTATAACCCGGCGAAGGGTGAACAACAAGTCCACAGGGCTTTAACACAATGGCAACATCCCTGTCTTCATAAAGGATATCTATAGGTATATTTTCCGGTTCTACCTTTAACTGCTGAGGTTCCGGAATTAGCAGAGTAACTTTTTCCCCTTCCTTTACTTTCCGTGAAGCTTTTCTTACTTCTTCATTATTTACAAATGCAAATCCTTTCTCTATTAACCTTTTTATATAACTCCGTGAAAAATCGGTATAACACTCCGCTAAAAATTTATCTAGCCTTATCCCCTCTCGTTCTCTTTCAACTCTAAACTCAACTACTTCGGATATATTCATATAACAAAAAAGTTAAAGGAATTAGGCGGAAAGGACAAGAATAGATTCGGGTCTTTTTATCCTAGGAACGACCATTTCCATGACTCTAAAGGTGTGATTCATATTAGATGTTTCTACAAATGCCACAGTCATATCAAGCGCTATAACTAAGTCAAAATTCGCAGGAGAAGCGGAAACCAATAGCACCTTATCCTCTGGCATTATAGGAGTTTGGTATACATCTTTCACTATCTTCTTTATCTGTTCGAGTTCCAAAAGTCCGGTATTGTCGTGTAATCTGTTAAGAAGGAAATATCTTTTAGGATTAACTATAAGGTAGTAATTACTGTAGAATCCCCTTTCAACGAGTTTAGATATACCGTTTACTACATCACTGAAGGCATTTCCTACTTTACTCCAATCGGAAAGTTTCGCAGTTTCTATACCTTCGGCAGTAAGTAACCCCTCAATTCCGAGTTCGACGCTTCCAAATATGATTAAAGTATCTTCTGCTACTGCAAGGGCACTCGCTGCAGTAGCTACATTAGTGGTATCTATAGGCAAATTAAACTGTCTCCAATACTGTAAGTCTCTCCAAGATACTACAAAATCTTTGTATAAAGTGGGTATCGGGACGTGCTTTCTTATCCCTGTCCTTATCGGTTCGCAAACTTCATATTCTTGCCCTGGTTTTATTTCACAAATTCCCGGTTCAATACCGTAAAGGACGTCGTAGGAAATTACCTGATGGCCTGCACCTATAGGACCCACCACAGGTATAAACCTTCGTCCTATAAGGGTATTCTTTGCCACCTCGTACATGGTTTTATCAATCTGTTCCCACTCTTCCTCTGTAAGAGGGGCTTGATCCCTTTGTAGAAAGTCCACAATCCACCTCCTTAAAGTTAAAGTTATTTCCAATCCAAAATAATTTTCATCTTCTCCTTTCTTTTCAACTCCCTCAGTTTTTTAAGGATACCATTGCTATCTTTCGTACTCAGCATATAAATCCATAAATTCCTTTTATCGTCATAAATCATTCCAAAATTTTCGCTTACTTTTTCCTTTAAAATTTTGGAAATATCGTATTTACTTTCTATAAATATCAATTTGGAAAAAGGAGGAAGGTTGTTTCTTTCTCTATCTTTGAGCTCCTTTTCGTAGAGGGTTTCTAAGTTTTTTCGTCTTAAGATTTCCTTTTCCTCTTCGGAAAGTAAACCTGTTTGAATCAATAAGGTTTTTTTTGCAACACGTAAAGCCAAGGCTATGAGACTTATAAACTTTTCCTTGGATTTATAACTCGGGACGGAAAGCACACTATCTGCGTTAAGTATGATTACATGTTCCCAGCTATCTTTCCAACTTGGGAAAGTTGTAAAACTAAAATTATCTCTCTTTCCAAAGAGCCTTTCTATAGTTTCCTTTGCCCTTTCTATACCGAAACCCATTTCTTCTAATCTATTTCCACAACTTGGACATAATTTTTCTTGAGTTTTGTAATGACTTTTTTTGTTGGAACAGAAGATTAACTCCTTTTCCTTACTGTAGGTTAAAAATGTTCCGCATTCTGGACATTCCACTATACTCTCACACCTTGGACAGTAGAGATAACTATATCCTTGCTTTAGAACTACGAATAAAACATCGTCTCCTTCAATACTTTTAAGAAAATTAAAGGTTTCTTCTGTAATGATTTCATTTTTTCTTTCTACAACATGAACATTAGCTCTAAATTTTTCTTCTTCTTTTTTGAAGAGTTTTTTCCCGACCAAATAAAAGCTCTCTAAGGTGTAATAAGGTGTAGCAAAGATAAGTTCTGCTCCTGTTTTTTTTGAAAGGATGTACGCTACTCTTCTCAGGTCTATGTTGTTTATCGGAAAACGTGTATTTGACAATTCGTTGAAAAAAATAATGCTTTCTAAAGCCGTAACAGGTAGAAGAATAGCTTTAAAACTTCCCAAAAATACATAACCCTTTTCATAAGCTTTAAACCAGTTTTCGTAAAGCTTCTTCGGAGAAATGCGGGAACTTATTTCAATTACCCTATAACCCAGTTTGCTACTTAAGCGGGAAATTAAATCAATAAGTTCATCCCTGTTAGGTACAAGGATTAAAGTATTTTTACCTATTGCCACATTTCTTTCTACGATTTTTAAAATTCTTTCTACAACAAATTCAAAGGATCCGCTTATTATCTCATTCCCTTTTTTTCTTACGAGTATTTTCCTCTCAGGACTTATTGAAAAATTTTTTGTATGGATACCGTATTCTTTATCTTTTTTTAGGATACCTCTCTTTACTAAATCATTTATATGTGAAATTTTAAAACCTTTCCTTATTAGCTCCCCTTTAGTAGCGAAAGGGTTTTCGTAAAGATAAAGTATAAGTTCCTTTTTTTCTTCAGATCTTACCTTGTTTAAAGCTTCTTCAAGGGAGAGGTTTAGTTTAAAGACTTCCTCTTCAATTTTCGGAATAATCCACTCTTTTTTTCTAATTAGAATTTTATGTTCCAATAGAAGCCTCAGGTGATTTGGGGAAAATCTTTTTTTAAGTAACTCATATTTTACTTTCTTTTTCTTTTTTAAGTATTCAACTATTTCCAAGGACTCTTTATCAAGACCTTTAAAGCTTCTCGGAGCTAAGTATATAACTTCTTCCTCGTACCAATCAAATATGGATGGAATAAAGTCCCAAAGGATTCTTCCGAGAGGTTCAAGATAATGATGAGCTAAATCTTTTACCAATTCTATAGAATGCGGGAGAACAAGAGGAAGCTTATCGGGAAAAGATATAACCTTCCCTTGTGGTTTACCTTCTCCGCTTCCTACAACTATCCCGGTAAGTCCTTTACCGTCTTTTGTCCTAAATAAAACTCTATAACCTATCGGACTTTGAACGTTTTCTTCACATTTTAGTAAGCGGTACTGTCCGTTGGCGAGCGCTACCTTAATGAGCACTAATTTTTAAATTTAGGCTTTTAAAGCATTTAAAACCTTTGTATCGAGTTCAGTCATCTTTAAAACATTTCCTGTATATGCAAAAGGGATAATTCCCGTAATAGTCGCTCCTGGGAAAAGTGCATTCTCTACAGTATCTATGGACATTTCAAATACAGATACAGGGAAAGGCATATCGTCGATCTTCTCGCGAATTTCCTTTGCTGTACCATAACAACTTAAAGCTTTATCAGGAGCAAATATTTGAAGCGCAACCTTTCCGGTCTGCCTTATATTCTCCGCAGTTTTTGCTTTTGAACTTATAGCGATTCTTAAAGTCCTTTCATCCGTCGGGTATACCCAAGTTATAAAGGTAATGTGAATATTTCCATTGTTATCAACTGTAGAAATTACCACGGGAAAAACGTTTAAATCTCTCATCAAATTTATTAAATCTCTCGGCAACATATTTTTACCTCCTCTCTTTAAATTCTTTGAACCTTATATTTTAACTCTTTGCTAAAAGGTTTGCCCTTCCTACACATTAGATATATAATTTTATAATAGTATAGTAAAAATTATTGAATGTATTATTTGAAAATAAAAAACAGAAGGAGGTGGCAGAATGGCGGAAAAGAAGGTTAAAGTTGCTATTGTTGGGGTGGGTAATTGTGCAAGCTCTCTCATACAAGGTATCTACTACTACAAAAAGAAGGGTACCGTTGATGTAAGTGGACTAATGCATGAAGACATAGGAGGTTATAAACCTTGGGATATTGAAATAGTCGCTGCTTGGGATATTGATGCAAGAAAAGTAGGCAAAGACGTATCGGAAGCAATATTTGCACCACCCAACTGTACAGCAGTATTTGAACCAGATGTACCCCATATGGGTGTTAAGGTAAGAATGGGTAAAGTTCTCGATGGATTTGCTCCTCACATGAAAGATTATCCTCCCGAAAGAACTTTCGTTCTAGCAGATGAAAAGGAAGATGAACTGGAAGATGTTGTTGCAGTGCTTAAAGAAACACAAGCTGATGTACTCATCAACTATGTTCCGGTAGGAGCAGAACAAGCGGCAAGATTTTACGCTGAGGCGTGTTTAAAAGCAGGAGTTTCATTTATAAACGCCATGCCAACCTTTATAGTTTCAGACCCTGAATGGGCTAAGAAGTTTGAAGAAGCGGGAATTCCCGTTGTAGGAGATGATATCAAGTCTCAAGTCGGAGCTACTATAGTTCACAGGGTACTAACTCAGCTTTTCGTAGATAGAGGGGTAAAGCTTGACAGAACATATCAGCTCAACTTTGGTGGAAATACCGACTTCCTAAACATGTTGGCAAGAGAAAGACTCAAGACAAAGAAAAAATCCAAAACAGAGGCTGTAACCTCACTAATTCCCTATGAACTAGGTTGGGAAAACGTACATATAGGACCTTCGGATTGGGTACCATGGCTCAACGATAGAAAAATCGCATACATAAGAATGGAAGGAAGACTCTTCGGAGATGTACCTATGTACGTAGAACTCAAACTTGACGTTGAAGACTCTCCAAACAGTACAGGTTCAATAATAGACGCTATAAGATGTGCTAAACTTGCGAGGGATAGAGGTATTGCCGGACCTCTCTATTCTATAAGTGCTTATACGATGAAACATCCTCCTATCCAATATCCCGATTGGCAAGCCAAAAAGATGGTTGAAGAATTTATCAGAGGAGAAAGGGAAAGATAATCACTTTAAAAATTCCAGTTTCGGTTTTTTCTTTTTAAATTTTTCTGAAAGATATTCAAAAAATATATCGAGAGACTTTAAATGTTCTTCTTCAAGGGAATAATCAATGCAGTTGGTAAAATAAAACCTGTATCTTTCAAAGTCGTTTATTGCCTCTTTAAAAAAGCTATTCAAACTCTCAATTATTTCTCTGTGTAGCCTTTTGGAAAAATCTTTATCTGCATCTCTTCTTACCAGAAAAAGAGCAAATACAAATGGAAGTTTATGAAATTTGTACCATTCTTCACCTAAATCGTAAACATAAGGATATTCGTCATTTTCCATAGCTTCATCTCCTATTAGGAGTATAGCCTCCGCTTCTGATAATTTTTTTTCTTCTGGAAGGAAGCCAAATTTTCCTTCGAATATGTAATAGAGTAAATACCTTGAAGTCAACGAAGCTGATGTAATATTAACGTTTTTTATTTCCTCAATGGGCTTATGGGAAAATAGTTTTACCGAACAAACACTCCCTTTTGAAGATATGGAAATATTAGGAAGAATGAGATATTTTTCGGGGAAAAAAAAGTACTCAACCGACGAAACTATCCCTGCTTGAATTTCACCATTTCTGAGAAGCTTAACTAATTCAGAAGGAACTCCTTCAATTATAGGAAAGGATTTTAATTTGTGGAATAACGGTATGGTATTCACATAAGAAACCTTTCCTACCTTGAACATCGAGACGAGGATTTAACTGGTTGCGGGGGCGGGATTTGAACCCGCGACCTCCGGGTTATGAGCCCGGCGAGCTACCAGGCTGCTCCACCCCGCTTTGCCAAAAATTAAATATACAATATATTTACAGTCGTGTCAAGTAGGATGGAGCCTGTTTAAAAAAAGTAAACAAGTTGAAAGAAAAACCGAAGTTCTTATTGGTTTGGTAAGAGGAGAGGAGACTTTCATGGGGTAAGCTTAACTGTTGACATTATACTTTTTTAAAACAATTATTTTGTAAAGTTTACCTGTTTTTCCACAATTTCATAAAGCTTTTCCGCAAGCTCTCTTAATTTCTGAGAATTCTCCACATTTTCCCTAAGGTGATATGGAATTACTTCCTCACCGTAATAGGCTCCTATCATAGACCCCACCAAAAAGCCTATGGAATCTGTATCACCGCCGAATTCTCCGTAAGAGTTTACAGCTTGAAGGAGAGCTTCCTGAGGGTTTTCTATATTCGATAGAAATATATATATAGCTAAGGGAAGGGATTCAAAGGCAAAAGTCCCGTTTCCTAAAGTCATAATAGCTGTATCTAAATCTGCACTCTCTACAATTAAATCTCCTATTCTGTCAACAACTTTCTTGTTATTCTCACTATTTAGATAACCTTTCAATGTATCTAAAAATCTTATCCTGTCTCTGAAATCTTCGAGGTAAAAATCTCCTCTAACTAAATGAGCAATTGCCGCTGAAAGTAGAGCTGATGCATCCGATATTACGTGTCCCCTGTGGGTAAGGAGTGAAACTACTTTAGCACCTTCTACAGCAAGCTCAGGATTGTAGTAATGGAATAATCCCATTGCTACGCTTCTTAGTACTCCTTCCACAGAGGAAGATACAAGGCCGTGTGAAGAAGGATTTATTCCTCTGGATAGCAAATCTATAGCAGTCAAAAGCATAGGGTCGGGATATCTGTGTGTTTCTTCCCTGTCGTACCAATCAATTAGTCTATTCAGAAAGTCCTTTATATCTAATCCTTTTCTTTCTACAAGACTTTCCAACAAAAGTTTAAAAATGGTAGTCTCATCGGAAGTTTCTTCCGGAAGTTGTCCATAAGCAGGGCTTGAAGGATGAGGGGAAACAAAATCTGTTATCCTGTCTCCGTAGAACTCTATTACCTCTTCTTCGGTTAAATCTTCCACGGATTTACCAAGGGCATCTCCTACCGCAGCTCCGAGGACTGTTCCTATAAACTTACTTTTCAAAGATTCATCCATAGGATTTAATTTAACATCTAAATAAGCTATAGGAACATATACTACCTTTGCGGAGTTTTAGACAAAAAAAGAAATATTTTTGAAGAGCCAAGTGGAAATTAGAAACAAGGAAGGGTCAAAGATGGAAATCCTCCCCCTTAGGGGAGGAACAATCTTGATTATCACTGATAACTGTTATCTTCCTTGTGGGGAACTATTCTCATTATTGCTTGGTCGGGATTTACCTGATCTCCGGGTTTTGCAAATATTTTCTTAACTGTTCCATCTATCGGAGCATGTACTTCGTTTTCCATCTTCATCGCTTCAACGGTAGCAACGGTTTGTCCTTGTTGAACGGGTTCTCCCTCTTTTACGAGTATTTTGACCACCTTTCCGGGCATAGGAGGTGTAACATCTCCTTCTTCCGTAGCTTTCGGGATACCTTCTTTCTCTTCCGCAGTTTGAACGGTTTGAGCTCCGGCTCCTTGAGGAATTGCTTCTTTGAAAGGCTTTAGTTGTATTTCTTCCAGTTTGTTGTTAATTCTCACGTAATACTTTCTGGGTTTTCCTGCTTCCGCATCTACGGATACACCCTCTATTTTCACTTTGAACTTTTCACCGTGATAAGTGATTTCGAATTCTACGGGTGCAGCACCCGGTACTTCTCCGGGTTTGGTTTCAGCAACTTCGGGAAGTTCCGCATCCACAGGTTCCGGATGGAGTTCTCCCTTTTCTCTGAGTTCAAAAAATTCTTTGGCTTGCATCGGGAAGAGGATATAAAGTAGTACTTCTTCATCTGAAGGCTCTTTTCCGAAGAGCTCTTGAAGCTCTTTCTTTGCCTTTTCCCATTCTTGAGGATCAGCGTAATCTGCAGCTCTCGTGGAGAAGTCTGGTTCTTTTCCAGGACCGAGAATCTTTTCCACAAGTTCCTTAGATATGGGTCCGGGCGGCTTTCCATACTTTCCTTCTACGTACTCCCTAACTTCCTTAGTGATTACTTTGTATCTTTCTCCTGTAATTACGTTGAGAACTGCTTGAACACCTACTATCTGGGAAGAAGGTGTTAGGAGCGGTGGATATCCAAGGTCTTTCTCAACTCTGGGAACTTCTTCTAGAGCTTCCTCCATCTTATCGAGAGCATTAGCTTCCATAAGTTGTGCAACCATGTTGGATATCATTCCACCGGGTATCTTGTGTATAAGAACTTTTGCATTAACACCTGCATATTCGGTTTCGTACTTCTTATATTTTTTCTTAATCTTCTTAGCTATTTCCGCAGCCTCAGATATCTTTTGGAGGTCTAATCCAGTATCAAAGGGTGTTCCTTCCAGTGCTGCTATTACTGTTTCGGTTGCAGGATGGGATGAACCAAATGCTAAAGGTGATAAAACTGTATCGAGCATGTCAACTCCCGCGAGAACCGCCATTATATGGTTCATGGTAGCCATTCCGCTCATGTCGTGGTTGTGGAGAAGAACGGGAATTTTTCCTCCGGTAACTTCCTTTATTCCCTTGATGATTTGATAACATTCCAAGGGTTGCATTATTCCCGTTGCATCTTTGAAAGATATCCAGTCCGGCTCAAGCTCCGCCAACTCTTCCGCATATCTCATCCAGAGTTCATAGGTGTGGATGGGACTTCTTGTGTAGGAAATTTCCGCGTGAACTTCTCCGCCGAACTCTTTTATAGCCTTCACAGCGGTTTCTATGTTTCTGTTGTCGTTCAAAGAGTCGAAAACTCTGAATACTGTAATTCCGTTTTCTATAGCCTTTTCAACGAATTTTTTAACGGTATAGTCACTTCTGGGTTTGTATCCTACTATGTTCTGTCCCCTGAAAAGCATCTGGAGTTTGGTATTGGGCATTACCTCCTTTATTCTCCTTAGTCTTTCCCATGGATCTTCCTTGAGGTATCTCAGACAAACGTCGTAAGTTGCTCCTCCCCACACTTCTACGGCATAAAATCCGCATTTATCAAGGGCTTCACATAGAGGTAAAAGGTCATCGGTTCTGACACGGGTTGCCAGCTTACACTGCTGTCCATCTCTGGGGGTAAGGTCGGTAATTAAAATCCTCTTTTTAAAACCTTTATTTTTTACTTCCTTAAGTTTTTCCTTAATCTCTTCTATAACTTCCGGATTTACCACCATTTAAAACACCTCCTGAGGTATGTTTTATTTTACATATAAAACATCGTTTTACAACCCATGATATGCAGCTATTGCAGCTGAAATAAATGCAACGAAATCTTCTTTATCCTTGTGTTCGGAGTAATCAAATACTTCGGGATGTTCTTCCAGGTACTTGGTGGTAAACTTACCGTTTCTAAAGTCTTTATCCTTCATTATGTTTATGAGTAGGGGAATTGTGGTTTTCACTCCGGTAATTTCGTAAGTTTCCAGTGCAGCTCTCATCCTATCCACAACCTCTTCCCACGTAGGTGCCCAGGTAATGAGTTTTGCAATCATAGAGTCATAGTAAGGAGTAACTTCAAATCCTCTTGCTGCAGCGTGTTCTACTCTTATTCCGAAACCTCCCGGAACGTAATATCTTTCTATTACTCCGGTAGAAGGTACGAAGTTGTTTTTGGGATCTTCTGCATTTATACGGCATTCTATAGAGAATCCGTTAAATTTTACCTCCTCTTGTTTTATCGTTAAAGGTTCTCCTGCGGCTATCTTTATTTGCCACTTCACTATATCTATTCCCGTAATCATCTCGGTAACAGGGTGTTCTACCTGTATACGGGTATTCATCTCAATGAAATAGAGGTTTCCTTCCCGGTCAGCTATAAACTCCATAGTTCCTGCGTTGTAATACCCGATTTCTTTTGCAGCCTTTGCCACTATGTTACCGTAATATTCCCTTTTCTCTGGAGTGAGTATAAGAGAAGGTGCTATTTCTACGAGCTTTTGATTTCTCCTCTGTATGGAACAGTCTCTTTCTCCCAAGTGAATGACATTCCCGTGTTTGTCTCCGAGAACCTGATACTCTATATGTTTTGGATTTTCTATGTACTTTTCAAGGAGTAAGTCCCCGCATCCGAACGCCTTTTCCGCTTCTCTTGAAGCTTGGTCGTAGTTCTTAACGAGTTCTTCTTCGTTTCTACATATTCTTATACCTCTTCCTCCTCCTCCTGCTGTAGCTTTGAGAAGAACCGGATAACCTATCTCTTTAGCAAGGGCTTTTGCTTCTTCAACACTCTTCAAAACTCCATCGGAACCGGGAACTACGGGAACGCCTGCTTTTTTCATAACTTCCTTTGAACGAGCTTTGTCTCCCATAAGCTCTATTACTCTCCAGTGGGGACCTATGAAGGTTATTCCCGCTTCTTCACACATTTTTGCAAACTCTGCGTTTTCCGCTAAGAAT
This sequence comes from Aquifex aeolicus, assembly GCA_015662815.1. Taxonomy (GTDB): domain Bacteria; phylum Aquificota; class Aquificia; order Aquificales; family Aquificaceae; genus Aquifex; species Aquifex aeolicus_A. The sequence goes on from DQTK01000110.1 coordinate 12,835, forward strand.
CCGTATCCCGGGTGTATAGCATCCACTCCCACTTCAAGGGCTAAGTCTATAATCCTTTGTTTATTGAGATAAGTATCTAATGGGTCTACTCCTATCATGTAAGCTTCGTCCGCAAGCTTTACATGTCTTGCAGTACTCTCTACTTCGTTGTAAATGGCAACTGTAGGAATTCCCAACTCTTTACAAGCTCTTATAATTCTTACCGCTATTTCCCCTCTGTTAGCCACAAGAACTTTATTGAACATCATCAAACCTCCTTAGAGTTTTTCAAAATTTCGTTTAAGTTAACTTTTATTTCGTCAATTACCTCAAAATCATCTTTCCAGTCTTTAACTATCCACTTTTTACCTTTTTTGGTAATCATTACTTTTTTTGGTTTTGTGAAAATCCATATTACTTTTTCAACATCTGCATCTAATAAATCCTGTGTTTTTTCATGGACGTATTCTTCAACTCCTCCGTATCTTGAAAGGTCTGCCTCGGTATCCACTTTTATAACTACCTTGGGAACTACAGGAATAAATTCATTTTGCATAAGATAGGGTTTTACTTTCTCCTTTTCAAAAATAGCTATATCCAAGTTTTCCCAAAAGGCTTTTTTGTAGAGGAAACTGAGCTCATTTGAAAGAAGTGTAAATTTTTCCTCGTCAAGATTGTTTAGCAAGAATTTTATCAAGAGTATTATTAAGTAAGCTTGAATCCCGCTACTTCCCATAACAGCCTCTAGAGGTAGTTCACCCTTTAGCACCTTTTTGTATATAAGAGCCTTGAGAAGGGCTTTTCTTTTGTCTTTACTTGGCTTTTTATTTGTAAGTGATTTCATATTCAAACCTCTATACCTTCTTCTTTTATAAGCTTAACGAGATTTAGTTTGATATCCGATAAAACTTCCACATCCGAGTTCCAATCTTTTACTACCCAATCCTTTCCTTTTTGTGCAATAAGAACCTTTTTAACCTTGCTCATATACCAGATAACCTTTTCAACACCTGCATCTAAAAGGTCTTGAGTCTTTTCGTAAACATACTCTTCGAAGCTTCCATATTTAGAAAGGTCAGCCTTTGTGCCTATTTCTATAACAACCAAGGGCGGTGTTCTTGTGTATTTATCCTTCGGTTTTTTCAGGACTTCTTTTCTGTATATGGCTATATCTAAGCTCCTGAAGCTATTGGGTGCATGTATAAAGCCATGTTCTCCTCCCAAAACTACAAATCCCTTCCCCAGCTTCTCCTTTAAAAAGGTAGCCAGCAGTATAAGCAAAATAGCCTGAAGTTCACTGCTACCCATTACCGCCTCCGGGGGAAGCTCACCCTTTAGAACCTTTTTGTAATCCTTGTAGTATATGGGTTTCCCGTTTACCTTTTCGTAGGTGAGAATTTTTAAAAGATTTCTCTTTTCTTCCTTTGAAAGTTTTTTCTTTTTTATTGTTTTAACCATTTTTAAACTCCAATTAAAAAAAAATTTAAGGAATAAAGTAAAAACATAGAAAAAAAACAAAAAGCTTATATACTATAGGATTTCAACTCTATACTCTATAGGAGCTATCTGATTTACCATGTAAGCTATTGAACAGGTGCCCGGATCGTAGATTACTTTGTCTAGAGCTTTTTTTACTTCATCTTCAGTTACATCTCCTTTTACCTTTACAAATAGGTATATTTTTGTAAAAACCTTAGGATATCTGTCCGTAATTCTTTCGGCATCCGTTTCTATCTCTATGTCCTCTACGTGTTTTCCTTCCTTATGAAGAGCTTCGTAGAGGTGTATTCCCACACATCCGGCTACCGAATGGAATAAGAGTTCTGGAGGTCTTATTCCCCTTCCTTTACCTCCGACGTAATTTGCAGCATCAATCGGAACTTCTCTTCTGGCAGGTCCTATACCTACAAAGTGAAAATCTTCCTTTTGCTTAACTCTTACCTTCATGAAGCACCTCCTTTAAATTTCTATTCCCTCTTCTTTTAAAAGCTTTTCCAAGTTTAATTTCACTCCTTCTAATACTTCAACATCACTATTCCAATCCTTAGTTATCCAATCTTTGTAGTATACGGGTTTCCCGTTTGCCTTCTCGTAAGTGAGAGCTTTGAGCATTCTTCTTCTTTCTTCATAGAAAAAATTTTTAAAAAAATGATTACTCTATTCTACTTGCTATTTCGCGGGCAAATTCCATCGTTCCCACTTCTTTTGCTTCTATTTCTTGTTTTCTGAATCCGTTTGCGATGTCCGGTGTTCCTATTCTTGAATCCAAGGTTCTCCTGACAGCATCGTAAATCTTTTCAGCTGCTTCTTTCCAGCCTAGATATTCGAGCATCATTGCACCCGAAAGGGTGAGGGATAAAGGATTGGCTATGCCTTTACCTGCTATATCCCAAGCCGTTCCGTGAGTACTTTCAAAGAGAGCGTATCCGTCTCCTATGTTTCCGCTAGGAACAAAGCCGGGTCCTCCGATAAGTGCCGCAGCAAGGTCAGAAACGTAGTCTCCGTTTAAGTTCTGTGCAATTATAACATCGTAGGCTTCGGGTTTCAGAACCAACTGCATAAGCATCTGGTCGGTTATAACCTTTACAAGTTTTACCTGTCCCTCCCGGGGCTCGGCTTCCGGGTCTGTAATTACTCTTCCTTTAAATTCAGGTTCATCTGCTACTTCAAAAGCCCAATTGATGAAAGCCCCTTCTGTTGCTTTCATGATATTTCCTTTTCCTATTACGGCAACAACCTTTCTATTGTTTTCAAGGGCGTATCTGAGAGCTTTCCTTACATGCCTTTTGGTTTTGAATTCACTCATAGGTTTTACCGTAATTCCTACGTCTTCGGGAAAACCTTCTTCCTTCGCACCCATTTCCTTTATCAGAAACTCTCTTGCTTTTTTAGCTTCTTCACTACCGGAGAAAAATTCAATTCCCGCGTAAACGTCATCGGTATTTTCTCTGAAAACTACAACATTCACCCTCTCGGGATTGGGTATCGGAGTGGGTTGTCCCATCCAGTAAACAGGCCTGACCGCGGAGTAGTAGTCAAAGGCACGCCTTAGTGCTGAGTTTATAGAACGAACACCTTTTCCTACAGGGGTTCCTAGAGGTCCCTTTATACCTACTATGGATTCCTTCAAAAGATCGAGAGTCTCCTGCGGAAGTCTTTCTCTGGTTTTTTCTTCCGCTTTGTCTCCCGCTAAAAGCTCCACCCAGTAAATTTTCCTTGAACCGTTGTAGGTCTTTTCAACAGCAGTATTTACAATAAGGAGCATAGCTTGAGTTATTTCGGGTCCTATACCGTCTCCTTCTATGAAAGGAATAATCGGATTTTCGGGAACTTCTAAAGTTTTATCTTCCCTCAGTTTTATAAATTTACCTTCTTGGGGAATTTGAGCTTTACCTTCCCAATAAAATACATTCTCAAACGCCGTTTTATTCATCTCTTACCTCCGTCAGGTATCTGGTAATTTTAAACACACTGAATTATTCTGTCAAGAATTTTAAAACAACTTTTTAAAACTGTTATAAATTTTAAAACGCTCATACTTGACTTAAAATCAATCCTTATGAAAACCTTAGAAAAGGCCTTCATGGTTCTTGAATACCTCATGGAAACAGGGGAGGCGGGAGTTACCGAAATAAGCCAACATCTTAACTTAAGTAAAAACAATGTCTTCAGGGCATTAATTACTTTTGAAGAACACGGCCTCGTTGAAAAGGACGAAGAAACGGAAAAGTATAAACTTTCCGTAAACGCCGTAAGACTGGGTTACGGTTATACTCAGAAGAATCCATTTATAAAACTTTCGGAACCTGTTTTGAAGAATCTCAGATTTCAACTGAACGAAACTGTTAACCTTGCAGTTCTCGATGACAGAAAAGAGTACATAGTATACGTTGCGGAGGAAGAAACCATAAAACCCGTTAAAGTAAAATCAAGACTCGGAAAGAGATTTACCATCGATTCTTCTACAGCTTCGGCTAAAGCTTTGAGAAAAGCTGTTTTGGGAGATGAAGGGTTTGTTTTTGATTACGAATACAGCACAGAAAGTGAACTGGCAGGCGGAGCGTGCATAGTAAGGGATTATATGGGTAACCCCATAGGAGCCATAGAGGTTCTGGCTCCTATATATAGACTTTCTCTGGATAAGATAGAAAAGGAGCTAAAGCCGTTACTGAAAGAAGTAGCCCTTGAACTCTCGTTAAAATTAGGTTATTGGGATTAAATTCGGCCATGTTCGGAGTGAAATTTTCTCTCTACCTTATAGGTATTATTACCTTTCTAATAATCTTTGCTGATTTCTTTGCACCTTATCCTTACGATTTTCAAAACAGAGAAGCTCCCTTTCACCCTCCGACAAAAATCCATTTTATTAAAGATGGAAAGCTTACATTCCCTTATGTGAACAAATACGAACTTACCGACCCGCTTTTTAAGGTTTACAGGGAAAACAAAAGTGTATCCTGTAGATTGAAGTTTTTTGCCCGTACACCCTACGGCTTTAAATTTGTAAGTGTGGAAAAACCGTGCAAACTTTACATATTAGGTGCTGATAAATTGGGAAGGGATGTTCTCTCGAGGCTTCTTTACGGCGGAAGGTACTCTCTCGGCGTGGCTATAATAGGTACGCTCACAACCTTTCTTATAGGAGCCATTATTGGAGGAATTTCAGGATACTTCGGCGGATGGATTGATACGTTTATAATGAGACTGGTTGAAGTACTGATGTCCATCCCTGCTTTTTATCTTCTCCTTTCTTTGAGGGCTGTATTTCCCTTGGAACTTTCCAGCGGGCAGATTTTTCTGATAATAGTTTTCATTCTCTCCTTTCTCGGATGGGCCTCTCTTGCTAGAGTTGTAAGGGGTATGGTTCTATCAATCAGAGAAAAGGAATTTGTATTAGCCGCAAAAACTTACGGAGCTCCTACTCTTAGAATTCTTTTTAAACATATTCTTCCCAATACTTACTTTTACCTTATAGTTTCCGCAACTATGTCAATTCCGTCATTCATATTAGGAGAAGCTTCCCTTTCTCTTTTGGGATTGGGGATACAAGAGCCGGAACCAAGTTGGGGTAATATGTTGTCGGATGTAAGAAATGTCAATATATTAGCTTCTTATCCTTGGCTTGTAGCTCCGGGTGTTGCAATATTCCTTACTATTCTTGCATTCAATATTTTAGGAGATAATCTTCTCAAAAGGCAAAGGTATGAGAGTCAAGGTAAATAGAACCGGAAAGATTTTCATAGGGGTAACAATCCTCCTGGGAGTTGCTGCGGTAAATACCGGAAATAATCTCCTCTACCTGATAGTCTCATCTCTTTTATCGGGGATGCTTATAGCGGGTTTTATATCTCTTAGAAATTTTAAAAATCTTAGGTTAACAATTAATTTCCCTTACGAAGTTTACGCTTCAATTCCC
>DQTK01000057.1 GCA_015662815.1 Aquifex aeolicus
ATCCCGTTTCTTCTTCCCAACTCATCTTCACATTCAAGACATTTATATACCTTTGCATCTCCTACACCGCAACTCGGCGATTTTGACTTCAGGATTGCACAATCTATTTTTCCTATAGACTTTATAAACTCTTCTGATTTCCTCCTGAGTTCTTCCGTCAAATCTCTTTTATCGTCTTCCTTAATAAGTCTTACCTGATTTTCTATGGGGACAAATTTCAACCTAGGTCTTGGGACGGGTAAGTTTAGGAACTCTACCTCGGGACATACGGCTATAATTTCAAAATCCTTCAGCTTTTCTTTTAAATCCTCCCGTTTTACATCCTTACCGTCGTATCTATAACAACACTCTAAAAGACATTTGCTCACCAGAATTCTTTTCCTCATCAGTGTTTTAGCATAATTTGTGCAATTAAACGTCTTATTAAGGATTGACTCCCCAGTCTTCTCCTTAAAAAGTTCTCAAGATACTTTATAGGGATTAAGTTTTGGGGAGCCCTTCTGTCATTAAATTCTGTTGATGCAAACTTAGGAACTAAGTAGGTTGTAAAATTTGCAATCTCTATGGCCTTTTCCACACCTATATCCGCAGGAACCTCTAAACGGGCTATACTCGAGATTCCTTCACCATCGTTTAGCTTTACATACCAAGTGAATTTATCGAGGTGAGATGTGCTTTTCCCGTCAATTGTAGGTTGTGAATGAATTAAAACCAAAGGTGTCCTTTCACCTACTTTCAATTGTCTAAGTATTTCTATATGTTCCGGGTATACGTAGAGTTTCCTATGTTTTTTTACATACCCTACGAAGGGAAGTCCCTTTGTCTTTGCAACGTAATGTAAGGTTCCGTCGGTTATCATAATATCCGCCAAATTACCCGCATAAACCGCTTGGGCTATCTTCAATTCAAGGTTAGCCATTAGCTCGTTCACGTAGGGAGAAAGTTCCTTGTTAGCCTTTTCAACTTTAAATTCGATAACTCCAGCTTGGGTTCTGAAACGTAGAAAGGGTTGACCTACGTCTAAATTGTCCCTCAGGAGAAAATATCTCTCAACTTTATACTTTTTTAGGGATTCTTCCAAAGAATTCACCTTGCCGTAAGTAAGAACAAGTGCTCCCGCACCAACCGATACAAAAGCTCCTTCTACTACTGCCGGATTGTAAGGGTCTTCTATGTAAACTACATTTTCCGTTCTCCTTACTCCATCTACAAACGCTATTCTTAAATTTTCTTTTTTATATTTATCGGGAATATAACCTTTTATCGGTTTCCAAAAATCGGTTTCTATATTTACATCTCCGATTTCTGTTGATTCCTCTAATACATGATTATCAAGGGATATAAGCTTCCAACTATCAAATGAGACTCTAAATCTTCCCCATGGGGGCATAATCTCCTCCTACAATTAAATTTATTCTTAAAATTTAAAATTTATGGGAGAAAAAAAGTACACATTTCAAGACTTGATTAAAGTCATGGAAGAACTGAGGCAAAAATGTCCCTGGGATAGAGAACAAACACATGAGAGTTTAAAAAAATATTTAATAGAGGAAACCTATGAGGTTCTTGATGCTATAGATAGTAAAGATGATGAAAAATTAAGAGAAGAATTGGGAGATTTATTACTTCAAGTCGTATTTCATTCAGAAATTGCGAAAGAAAGAAATGCTTTTGACATAAAGGATGTAATAGATAATCTCGTAAAGAAATTAATAGAAAGACACCCCCACGTTTTTGGAAACGCCAGTTCGGAAGATGTACTCAAAAACTGGGAAAAAAAGAAAATGGAAAAAAGAGGAAGTATTTTTGAAGGAATTCCCAAACGCCTACCCGCTTTAATGCGTTCTCAAAAATTGCAGGATAGGGCTTCGCAGGTAGGTTTTGATTTCCAACATATAAACCAGGTTTTTGACAAAATTCAAGAGGAAATAAAGGAGTTAAAAGAATCCCTTAAAAATAACGACAAGGAGAATATAAAACATGAAATAGGAGATATACTGACCGCTGTTGTTGAACTTGCGAGATTCGTAGATGTGGACGCTGAGGAAGCTCTCCAGGAAGCCAACAATAGATTCATAAAAAGATTCTCTTATATAGAAAAGAAGGCTAAAGAGATGAGAAAAAGATTGGAAGATATGAGTTTAGAAGAGATGGATAAGCTCTGGAACGAAGCCAAAGAGTTAGAAAATACCCGAAAGGAGAGTTGAAAACTCCTTAAGTTTATCGTATCCTACGATCTCCTTTTCCATAAAAGGAATGAAAATTAATTTCAAATGACTGAACTTCTTTTTTATATCGTCTATGTATTTCTCTTCCACTTCCTTTCTACTTTTTAGGAAAAGGTCTTCCGACTTAGAAGGTAGGATTTTATTCACTATCAATTTTTCAACGTTAATCCCTCTATTCCTTAGGGAAGATATTAACCTGTAGGTTTCCTCAATGGGTAACTTTTCTGGGGTAAGTATTGGAATAAATTCGGAATGATTGTAAATAATTTCGGAAAATTCCGAAAATCTCCTTTTTCTCTCCCGAAGATATTCAAGGGCTGTATTTTTTACTTCTCTACCGCTGAGACTTCTCAGTTTTTCAATATTCCTTTTGAGCTTTATTATTTCCTCAAATAAATTTCCCAAAGATCCTACCGTTTTTAAAAGCCCTAACGTATGCCCTGTAGGTGCGGTGTCAATTACAAAGACATCAAATTTTCCTTTTCTGTGTACTATCTCCTTTGAAAGTGTTTCAAAGATGACTATATCCTCTATCCCGGGACTTTCTTCAAGGTTATGGAGTATTTTTTGAAGGTGAATCTCCATTTGAGGTTTTAATACTGCCCTTGAAAAGTTTAGAACCTTCTGTTTATATTCTTCAATTTCTTTTTTTATATTTATCTCCTTAACGGTAAGGGATTTGGTTATTTCTTTCTCATCCTCTATTCTTTCCGAGAATATATCGGAAAGAGAATGGGCAGGGTCGGTAGAGATGAGTAAAACCCTTTTACCTTCCTCGGAAAGTTTAACCGCAAATGCCGAGGAGATGGTAGTTTTACCTACTCCTCCTTTTCCTCCGAAGAAGTAAACTTTCATCTTTTCACTTTAGAAAGTATATACGGTAAGTAATTTTTTATTCCTTCCTCTAAGGGGTACTTAGGTTCATATCCTAAATGTTCCTTTACTTTGGATAGATCTGCCTCCGTATACTCTTGGTAAAAATCGTAAGGGCAATCGAAGTACTCCACTTCGTAATTAGTTCCGAGCTCTCTGTTTAAAATTTCCACTATTTCGTTAAAGCTTCTGGCTTTTCCCGTTGCCACGTTAAATATACCCGATACGCCCTTTTCGAGTGCAAGCAGGTTAGCCCTTATTACATCTTTTATATAAACAAAGTCTCTTTTCTGCTGTCCCCACTTAAAAAGTCTGGGTTTTTCTCCCTTTATCATCTTGACCGCAAGCTGGTATATCATGCTGGCGGTTTTTCCCTTGTACTCTTCTCTCGGTCCGTAAACATTAAAGTATCTAAATCCAACTATACTCATATCGGGATACTTCTCCATATACTCAAGGGCTATGTAATCCATCATTAATTTTGAAAATCCGTAAATGTTTTCAGGTTCAAGACCTTTATCTTCCCTCATGGGTGGCGGAGTGTTGCCGTAAACTCCCGCGGAAGAAGCGTAAATTACCTTTGCCTTCCATTTAACTGCAAGTTCCAATAGATACCTGAAGGAATCTGCATTTGTTTTCATCATCGTATATTGGTCCATAACAGTGGTATCGGTAATTGCCGCTTTATGGAATATTACATCGAAGTGAAAATTTCTACCTATATACTCCCAAAAAGAAGGGTCGGAAATATCCCCCGTAATTACCTGTCCTCTGAAACCTAAAAGGTTTTTGAAATGACCCGAAGAAAAATTATCAACTACGTAAATTCCGGCTTCTGGATATCTTTCTTGGAGTGTATGAACCAGATTAGAACCTATAAATCCCGCCCCACCGGTAACGAGTATTTTCATAATACTATATTACACGAAATAAAGTGGAAGGTAGCGAGGTTAATTACAGAGGCAGCTATAGAAAATATCCAAATTCATCGAACCACACAACCGATGGTAAATATTATAAACATTTCTTTATTTATGATGGAGCGGGCGACGGGACTCGAACCCGCGACCTGCTGCATGGCAAGCAGCCGCTCTACCACTGAGCTACGCCCGCTCTACGGAGTATATAATATAGCACGATTTTTAATAGCTTTCCAGTAAAATTTCAGACATGGGTATTATAGATGAGCTGATAAAAGAGCTTTCAAAAGGACTTATTCCTGAAAAATACGACGAGGAGTTCTTTAGAAAGTACTTAGCCTTTAGACTTAAAACTAATAGAATAGAGCCTGTAAAATACCCTCATATTCCCGACATAAAAAAGCTGGTTGGAATAGAAAGACAGAAAGAAATAGTTGTAGGGAATACCAGGCAGTTTGTTAAAGGTCTCCCTGCTAACGATATTCTTCTATGGGGAGCAAAAGGAACAGGTAAGTCATCCCTGGTAAAAGCACTTCTCGATATATTCGGGAACGAAGGTTTGAGAATAATTCAAATTAATAAAAGTGAAATTCCTGAACTCGCCCAACTGTATGAGATTCTAAGAGATAAACATCAACGGTTTATTCTCTTTTTTGACGATCTATCTTTCGAACCTCACGATGATGCTTTTAGAATACTTAAGTCCCTTATGGATGGAGATGTTGAAGAAAGACCGGGTAATGTCCTTGTCTACGCTACGACCAACAGAAGGCATTTGATACCGGATACGGAAGAAAACGGAAAATTTCCTGAAGAGACTCTGCAAGAGAGAATTTCTTTAGTGGAGAGGTTTGGAATAAGGGTTCAATTTCCTCCTATGGATAAGAAACTATATTTAAAATCAGTTGAAACATATCTAAGAGAATATGGAGTAAAGGTTAATGAAGAAATAGAAAGAGAAAGCCTCAAATGGGCCACAGAAAGAGGAAGTTTCTCTGGAAGAACAGCCTATCAATTTGTAAAGGACTTTATAGGTAAAGTTAAGGTACGGGAAAGTTCTTAACGGTATCCACGAGGAATTTAACCTTTTCAAATTTCATATCTGGACTAAGACCGTGACCTAGATTGAATATGTATCTAGTTTTTACGGGAATTCTTTTTAAGAGGGCTTCCGTTTTTTCCTTAATAGTATCCTTGCTTGCGTAAAGTACGTTGGGTTCTAAATTCCCTTGTAGAGCTTTATCGTAAAAGTTATAAAGTTCGGGAATATCTACGCTCCAGTCTACGGAAAGAGCATCAACAGGGTAATCCATAGCGATGTCTATGAAAGCAGCAGACCCTCTGAAAAAGTAAATTAACGGAGTATCTGAAAATTCCTTTAATGTGCTTAATAGATAATTCACATACGGGTAAACGTATTCGTTGTAATCTTCATAACTTAAGTGATTTACCCAGCTATCGAAAATTTGTATCACATCCGCACCTGCCTTTATTTGCTCTTTTAGATATATAGCTATAGTCTCTGTAAGAATATCCATAATCCTTTTAAAATCTTTTGGTCTTTCCCACATGAAAAGTTTTGTTTTTCTAAAGTCTTTACTGGTTCCACCTTCTATCAAGTAAGAAAAAAGTGTAAAGGGTGCACCTGCGAAACCTATAACGGGTACTTCATCCTGATAAGATTTCACTTTTTTTATTACTTCGTAAACATATGCGTTGTCTTCAGGATTGTATTTCTTTAAATCCTCGGGCTTCCCGTTCCAGAAAAGCCTAGGACCATCACCTTCAAAGAACTCTACCTTTACTCCTAGAGATTCTAAAGGAACGAGAATGTCCGAAAATATTATAATAGCATCCACTCCCAAAAGCTTTAACGGGAGAAGGGATACTTCTGTTGCAAGATTTACATCCTTACAGAGTTCAAGGAAATTGCTAACCCTGTTTCTTATAGCTATATATTCGGGCATATATCTTCCAGCCTGTCTCATTAACCATACGGGATATCTTTCTATAGGTTCTCCTCGTAGGCTTTTTAAAAGGAGATTATTTCTAGGCATGGAATTATTTTAAAGTATTACAATTTCAGATGGTGCCGGAGGCGGGAGTCGAACCCGCACGCCCGTGAAGGGCACCGTCCCCTCAAGACGGCGCGTCTGCCAGTTCCGCCACTCCGGCTTATCTGAAAATTATATTTTAAACTTATTTTTTCTATTTGACAATGGGTTTTGGGAGTCTGTTTAAAAAA
>DQTK01000104.1 GCA_015662815.1 Aquifex aeolicus
ACGGTCTGATAAAAGGCGATGTTCCTGCCGTTGACCTTGAGAAGGAAAAAGCTTTAATAAAACTCCTTCTTGAGCTAAATGAAAAGAAACTTATTCTTTGTGCTCACGATGTCTCAACCGGAGGGTTGATTATAACCCTTCTCGAAATGGTATTCTCTTCAAGGTACGGACTTGAATTGGAATTCTATTCAGAAGAAAGGGCGGACGTTTTTCTATTTTCGGAAAACCCAACTCGCGTTGTAGTGAGCGTTGAGAATGAAAGGTCGGAAGAGTTTAAAGAGTTGGTTGAAAGTAAAGGCTTAAATTGGTTGTACCTTGGAAAGACTACTGAGGAGAGAATAATCAAACTAAATTACAACGGAGAAGAGATTCTTAATTACGATATTGAGAGGTTAAAAAAATTATGGAAAAAATCCTTCGCTCGGTTGGTGGAATCTACTTGATAACAGCTCTAATAGTTTTTGTCGCAGATATAATTACAAAGGAATTAGCGGAAAGGTTTTTTCAGATTTCTTATGACCCTTTCCCTTTCTTGAAACTGTATCTTATTTATAACAAGGGCGTTGCTTTTGGCTTACTCTCTGACCTGCCTGACCTGCTACGAATCCCCATACTTATTGTTATTCCCGTTATAGCATTTTTCATAATATTCTTCTATGCACTTACTGAAAGAAGTAAGTTTACAGCTTTATGTATGGGATTAATAGGAGGAGGAGCAATAGGAAACCTTTACGACAGATTTTTTCTGGGACAGGTTAGGGACTTTATACATCTCCACTTAGGAGACCTTTATTGGCCCGCTTTTAACGTAGCCGATGCTTCAATCACCACCGGGATTACCCTTTTAATATTGAAACATTTCCTCACTAAGTACTCCCTCAAAAACCTTGTAAACAGAACCGGTTAGGAAGACATCCTTAAGGTCTTCAGAGAAATCTATTAACAGTTCTTCACCGCTCTTTGTAATCACCTTCACAGGTTTATCCGTGATTAATCCCTTAAGATAGGCTACTATTGCAGAAGCTGTTGCTCCTGTTCCACAAGCTAAGGTTTCATTTTCAACTCCTCTTTCATATGTTCTAATACGTAAAGTATCGTCGGAAACAGGTTCTATAAAGTTTACATTCGTACCTTTAGGTTGGAATTCCCTATGGAATCTTATAGCCCTTCCTAACTTAATCACATTTAAATTTTCAAGTTCTTCCACAGGAACAACAAAGTGAGGTACACCTGTATTTATAAAAACACCTTTGATTTCTCTGTCATCAACTCTAAGCAATTTTTCAATGGGCTGAGTTGGGGATGTTAACTGCACCTTTACCTTTTTTCCGTTTTCCAAAACCCTTGCCCTTATTACACCTGCAAGGGTTTCAAACCTTACCTCTTTTCCTACAATTCCCTTTTCATAGGCGAACCTTACCGCACATCTGGAACCGTTTCCACACATTTCTGCTTCCGAGCCATCGGAATTAAAAAATTCCCATTTAAAATCGTTCTCAGGATTTTCAGGATACTTAATGAGTATAAGACCATCGGCCCCTATACCTGTGTGGAACGCACATACCTTTTTTACAAATTCGCTCTTTGAGAGATTAAGTTTTTTTAAAAATTCTTCAACTTTCTTATCTCTATCGTCTATAACGACAAAATCATTCCCTGAACCTTGTAGTTTCCAGAATTCCATGAAAGAAGATTATATATAAACTGAAAGCTTTCGTAATAACTATAACCAGAGAGGGAAATATATTTTTTGTAAGGAAAGAAAACAAACATAGAGAATTTAGAGCAGAAACTGAAAGAATTGGAAACAGACAGTCCTATAAGTATAAAGGCTGACAAAGCTTCTAAGGTAGAACACCTCATAGCGGTACTTGATTTACTATAAGTACAAATTTCGAAACGTAAGTATTCTGGTAAGAAAAGAATAAGGCTACTTAGAAATTATTTGGAGTAAATTAATCTTTATGAAAGAAATAGAACTGAAGATTGAAGGTATGAGTTGTATGCATTGTGTGAATACTGTGAAAAAGCCCTGAGTGAGATAGAGGGTGTATTGAGAGTGGAAGTATCCCTTGAAAAAGGAAGTGCTAAGGTAAAATTAGATAAAGAGGTTTCTTTTGAAGCTTTAAGGGAAGCCGTTCAGCAGTGGGGATACAAAGTAGTAGATTAGTTGAAAATAGTTTTCAATTGAAATATATATTAGAAAGATGCTGGAATTGAAGGGAAAACTATCCGAACTTAGAGAACGCTTCGAAGATGTGAAGAATATCCTCAAACCTAAAAGGTTAGAAGAAGAGCTAAAACAGCTTGATCAGACAATGTCATCTCCCGATTTCTGGAATGACCAGAAGAAGGCAAAAGAGATTATTCAAAGGAGAAAATGGGTAGAAGAGACTCTTGAAAAGATAAACTCTATCGCAAAAGCACTTAAGGATGTTAGAGAGCTCGGTGAAATTACTCCTGAAGAGGATACAGAAACCTGGGCTATGATAGATGAAGAAGTACAGGATATAGAAAGAAAGCTTAAGGATTTAGAGCTAAAGACTTATCTCTCAGGAGAAATGGATGCTAAAAATGCGTATTTGACCATTCAAGCAGGTGCAGGTGGAACGGAGGCTTGTGATTGGGCGGATATGCTCTTTAGAGTGTACAAAAGATGGGCGGAAAGGAAAGGCTACGAGGTGGAACTTATTGATATCACGCCGGACGATGTAGCCGGCATAAAAAGTGTAACCGTTTTAATAAAAGGCCCTTACGCGTACGGGTATCTAAAGGGAGAGCAAGGGGTTCATAGATTAGTGAGAATTTCTCCTTTTGATGCCAACGCAAGAAGACATACCTCCTTCGCTGCTGTGTCTGTAATGCCTCAAATCGATGAAGAAATAAATATAGAGATAAAACCTGAAGATTTGAAAATAGAAACCTTCAGAGCTTCAGGAGCAGGTGGACAATACGTTAATAAAACTGATACGGCTGTAAGGATTACACACATACCTACGGGAATAACCGTAAGCTGTCAGCAGGAACGCTCCCAGTATCAAAATAAAAGAAAAGCTTTGGAATTGCTAAAGGCTAAACTCTACCAGTTAGAATTACAAAAGCTGGAAGAAAAGAAGAAGCAATACGAAGGAGAAAAAACGGACATAGGTTGGGGCTATCAAATAAGGTCTTACGTTTTCCACCCTTATAAACTTATAAAAGATTTGAGAACAGGATATGAGACGGGAAACGTAGATGCCGTAATGGATGGAGAAATAGATGACTTTATAGAAACCTATCTAAAGTGGAAAGCCGAAAAAGAAAAAAACGATAAGTAATTATCCGACTACTAAAGCTTGCTTTCCTTCCTGCTTTTCTTCAAATCCTTCTACCATAACACTCAGTAGTTTTGCAGATTCTATAAGTGTTGTGATAAGGATTTCGTCTTTTAATCTAAAAGTATAGTCAAGCTCAAAGATAACCTGTGCATATCCTTTATCCAATTTAACATTAACTATAAGAGTTCCTTCTTCGTAATTTGTAGTTATTTCGTTATCTGTTTTGTTTACGGGAATCACCCGTATTTTTTTCACATTAAATTCTTCTTTTACACGATTAAGATAATCTTCGGGATCTTTACTTTCTCTAAGGAGTTTAAAAATTTTTTTGAGATTTCCGAACATTCTTTTTTCTCTTTCAAAGTTTGAAAATCCTTTAAGAAGCATATGGTAATCTTTCTTTAATTTAAGGATTCTCCTCCTTTCTTTTCCTATTACGGTTGCATACTCGAAATTATAGGAGTTAAAAAATACACCTAAAAATAGTAAAAGATTTGCTGTAAGAATCAAGGGAGTTGTGTAAAGATAGTAGAAAGCCAATATACCGGATGTAATAACTAAAAGAAAAGCGATAGAAACTTTTCTCCAAGCGTAAAGAGATATGAGTATTGTAAATACATAAAGTGTTAAAAAACTTTCTGAGAAAAACACGAACAAGGGTATAAGGGTAATGTCAAAAATAATTGACAATATTTTTAAAAACCTCGGACGGGAGAAAAAGTAAATATAAATATTATTCAGAAAGTAAACACCGAGTATTAGTGCGGGAATATAATCAATTTTTTCATAAGATATTAGAAGAAACAGTGAGAGGTATAAAACTACAAAAAGGCGAGATACAAAGAAAATATCTTTTTTTATTTTTTCTAACATTAATCTAAAAATATCATAAGTTCTAACGCTTAGGTGTATACTTTAAACCTACTGCTTTGAAAAGCTGTGTAAGTTCTCCTTGATTTAAATCTCTCCACTTACCGGGAGAAAGTTTCCCGAGCTTTATCGGACCTATTGCAATTCTTTTGAGTTTTTTTACCTTGTGTCCGAAGAAGGCGAGATACCTTTTTACCAGATGTTTTCTTCCCTCGTGAAATGTAATTTCAATAAGGGTCTTATCTCCTTCGTAGCGAACTATTCTCACGTTATCCGGCTTGGCAAATCCGTCTTCCAACTCAGCTCCCTTTCTTATCCTCTTTAATGTATTTACAGAAACTTTACCCTCAACTAATGCGAAATAAACCTTTGGGAGTTTATATCTGGGATGAAGAATTCTATTTGCTAACTCACCATCGTTTGTAAGTATCAATAACCCTTCTGTGTTGTAATCTAACCTACCAACGGGAAATACTCTTTCAGGAATATCTTTTATAAGCTCCTGAATGGTTTTCCTACCATCACGGGAAAGTCCTAGCTGGGTAAGATAGCAGCAAGGTTTATACAACATTATATAACGCTTCCTCTGAGGTTTTATTACTTTTCCGTCTACTTCAACTATGTCAATCTCCGGGTCTACCATTGTTCCAAGATTTTTTATAATCTCTCCGTTTACCTTTACTCTCCCTTCCGAAATTAATCTTTCTGCTTTTCTCCTTGATGCTACCCCTGCTTCCGATAAGAACTTGTTTATTCTTACCTTCATCTTAAATAAAGATATACTTAAAACCTATTCCAAATAAGTATTATCCCGAGAACTAACCTCAATTTTCTTTCTCCCAAGGAGTGGGAAACGTAGGGACCCAGAAAAAACCGAGTATTACTCCTATAGATTCAAAACCTATAAATCTCCAGTCTACATTTACCCCTAAGTTTATGTAGTTCAAAATACTTACCGTTGACGTAATCAATATGGAAAAAGCACTTGTCCCCGGAACAAGATACATGGGAACCTTTAAAATGGAAACCATAAAAGGAACCAGCAAAAACCCACCTCCCACACCCAAAGCTGATGAAATTAAAGCGAATAAAAAACCTGCAAACAACAGATAAATAGGGTTAAATTTATGCTCCTCCTGTAGGAATGAATATCTAATCTCCCTAAGCTTTCTACTTATAACTTTTACTTTCCTATCTTTACTCTCTTTTATGCCTTTGTCTATTTTTTTACCTTTTCCCTTTCCTTATGAAATACGTCGTAGAAAATTTTAAAAGCCACCACAAAGGTAAACAAGCCAAACAGGAATTTATAGTTCTTTAATTCAGTCAAATACTTGTAAGATAGTGTTGACCCGATAAGTGCTCCGAAAATGCTTCCTATTCCTAAAAGTCCACCCAATATAAATATGAGCCTTCCCTGCTTCCAGTAGTTGGAAACGGAAATGGTAGTAGAAATAAATACGAGAATCTGGTTTATAACCTTTACTGTTATTTGCGGAAGCAATCCCGAAAAGGGATATATGGCCGAATCCCGCTAAGATACCTCCCGCAGCTCCTACCGTTGAAAATACCGTCCCTATAACTACTCCCCAAAGTAAAGCAAGGATTTCCATTTATTTCCTTCTAACAAATGGATACTTTCTCAATAGGGCTTTTACACGTTTATCCCTTATTGCTACCTCTACTTCATTTCCTTCCATTCTTTCTTCAAGCTGAACAAAACAAAGGGCTATTCCCTTGTTTAAAGTAGGAGAAAAGGTTCCGCTCGAGATATATCCTATTTCTTTATCACCCTTAAAAATCTTGTAGCCCTTTCTCGGGATACCCTTATCTTGAAGCTCAAGACCGAAGAGTTTTTTCTTTACTCCTTTCTTTAACATTTCCTCTTTGCCTAAGAAATCTTTGTTTGTATCTACAAATCTATCTAAATTCGCTTCAAAGGGAGTTATACTTTCGGATAGTTCATTACCGTAAAGAGGAAAACCCGCTTCTATTCGTAGAATATCCCTTGCTCCTAGTCCGCAGGGAACGGCTAGTCTCACGAGCTCTTCAAAAAGCTCAATTCCTTCTTCGGGATTTATGTATACCTCAAATCCGTCTTCACCGGTATAACCCGTTCTGGAAACTATGGTATCTCCAAAGGTTTTGAATCCGTAATATCTAATATCCGAGATGTTGAAGAAATTGTTCAATATATTTTCGCTTTCGGGTCCTTGAATGGCTATCTGCAGGTAATCCTCTGACACATCTTTGGGAGAAACGAATTCACTTAGCCATTTTATAATTTTTTCTTTGTTCGCAGCATTTACACATAGGAAAAACTTATCTTCGGTGAGCTTGTAAACCGTAATATCGTCCTTTACACCTCCCTTTTCATTGGTAAACAAATTATACTGAACCTTACCTACACTTAATTTCTCAATATTGTTTGTGGTAAGAAACTGAAGTTTTCCTTTTACGCTCTTCCCCTCGAGAAGAATTCTTCCCATATGAGATATATCGAAAATCCCGGCTTTACTTCTTACGGCTTTTACTTCCTCAACTATGGAACTGTACTGAAGAGGCATTTTCCAGCCGGCAAAATCGGTAAAGCGTGCTTTTAACTTCTTGTGAATATCTTTTAAAGGTGTTTCCATCTGAATTATTATCCTTTACCGAACCAATACTTTTCCAGTAAATCGTAAAACTTATTTACCGATTTTCTTATCAGATAATAGGCTTCCCTTTTATTCGAAAGCTCGAAATCTTTCCTTACGGTATCTAAAGAGGCGTCAAAGTACCGCTTCTTTATCACTGTTTTATAAGGTTCTTCAAGTTTATCTAAAAGGTTCTCTAAATCAACTATAAATATCACATGTTTTGTAAAGCGGGCTTCCTTTTTAAACAGTTTACTCTTTCTCGGGGGAGCTTTTACAATACTTCCCTTTGAAAGCTCGATTGTAATCCTTTTTTCCTTTGCTACCTCATATTTGTCGATTATTTCAGACACTATACTCTTCTTGTAATCAAATAAATTCATTTAAATCCTTTCCTCCTACTACTTTAATTCATTCGAATCCATTATAATGGTCACAGGTCCCCAGTTTTCAATAAAAACATCCATCATAGCTCCAAAAACACCTGTTTCTACTTTTAGTCCACTTTTTTTAATTTCCTCAATAAATTTTTCGTATAACTCCTTGGCTCTTTTTGGGTCTTCTGCTTCTTCAAAGCTGGGTCTTCTCCCTTTTTTTACATTTGCATATAGAGTGAACTGTGAAATTACAAGAATTTCTCCTTTTATATCCAGCACGGAATAGTAAAATTTCCCTTTTTCATTTTCAAAAATTCTCAAATTAAGAATCTTGTTTACAAGCTTTTTTATATCCTCCTCAGTATCTCCCTTGCCAATTCCCAGTAGTATGTTCAATCCATTCCCTATTTTCCCCACTATTCTGCCGTCTACCTTTACCCAGCTTTGTTTTACCCTCTGCAGAACAATTCTCATTTTTTAAAGCTTACCAAACAACCACCTTTTCAGCTTCCTCTATAAGCCTCACTATATCTTCGTAACTTTTCATTACATCCTCTTTGAAAGAAAGTCCACGAGCCTCTGCGTCTTCCTTACAAACAAACCAACTCTCTCTAGATGGATACCTTAAAACTCCATCCTGGATAAGGATTACAATGTCCCCCTCCTTTAGATAACCGGAAGAAAAATCTCCCAACTTTCTTACAAGCCACAGAGTTTTTACAGCCATGTAATAAAATTTTACTGAAGGAGGCGAATGTAAGTGTTAACAAGTACATAATTCTCAGCTTTACAGTAATATACGCTCTGATAATGTTAACGGTAAAAGACATCTTAGTCAAGTATCTTGCCTCTCTGTATTCTATATCCTTTATACTCCTTTATACTTTATTTCAACTGGAAGGCAAACTTCACCAGGTATACGTCTATGTCCTTAGGGCTACAAGTTTCCTCTTCTTAGGTTATACATTCCTTAAAAATTTCAAACTGGTAAGGATGTTGAGAAAGTTGGAAAACAAAGCTTATAAAGACCCTCTTACCGGTGTTTACAACAGAAAGTTTCTCGAAGAGGTATTCAGGTTAGAAGTAGAGAAGTACAAAAGGTCAACGATACTTATGGACATGCAGAAGGTGATAAGCTGTTTCAAAAGATCGCGGAGACTATTAGATCAAACATAAGAAAAGATGACTTTGTGATAAGATACGGAGGAGATGAATTTGTAATCGTCACGGATATAGAGCCGACCCATACACTGAAACTCGTAGAGAGGCTAAACAATAAACTTAGACTTAAGTACAACGATGTAGAAATTTCCATCTCAATCGGAAGCGCTTGTTATCCTACAGATGGTAAAGATTTAGATACCCTTCTTAAGATCGCCGATATACGAATGTACCAGATTAAGAAAATGCGAAAAGAGTTACTTAAGCCTAATAATAGGGAGTAAATCCTTCAAATCTATATATTTATCTGCGGCATTCACAAGTTCTATTGAGGAACTTTCCTTGGTAGACACACATATTACTTCTTTCCCAAAGTTCCTCAGAACGTATATCAATTTTTCAAAGTCACTGTCTCCGGAGCAAAGAATAGCTGTATCGTAGTTATCCTTTGTAAGAAGCATATCTATAGCCATATCAACGTCTACATCTCCTTTTAGGCTTCCATCTTTAAGTTGTTTTACAGGTTTTTTCACTACAGTTATCCCGCTAAAGGCAAGTAATTTAAAAAACTTTTCCTGTTTTTCGTCTTCCTCCTTGTAAGCCAAATAGAAAAAAGTATTGTATATGTCGTAAAAGCGTTTAAAGTAGTTCACAAACTTTATTAGATCGATTTTCGCGTTTAGGAAATTTTTTTGAATAAAGTAAAGATTAGTCCCATCGATGAAAATCGCCGCACGTTTTTTCATCCCTCCTCACCGACTATGTACCATACCCGTATACCCGCCGAGACGTGTGCGTTTCTTTGCCATATAGTTTCCATATTTATCACTTTCACCTTATTGGGTTTTATCCATTCGTTTACCTGAGTCTCGAACAGGTCTTCCAAAGTTTCATCTATAAAAGGAGCTGTTTTCCTGTAGGAATCTTTAAACTTAATTTCCAAAGTAGACCTCCATTTCAGGTAATTTCTTCTTTATCCTCTTCATCGGGTTCCTGAGGTGCAACTGCAACCGTAACTCTTGCAGGTCTTAAAACCTTATCGTGGATGTAATATCCTTTCCTAATAACTTTAGTTACGGTATTAGGAGGTACTTCTGATGTTTCAACCCTCTCAACGGCTTCGGCCACATAAGGGTCGAATTCCTTACCCTCAACGTATATTTCCCTTATACCGTATTTTTCAAATATCTTCTTCATCTCTGAATATATCATTTCTATACCCAATACTATAGACTTTATATCTTCCGTCTTTCTCGCATATTCAAGAGCTCTCTCAAAGTTGTCAATTACTTCAAGCAAATCGTAAGCAAACCTCTCATAACAATACTTCCTTTGTTCTTCCATATCCCTTCTGTATCTTTCTTTTATATACTCAATTTCCCTTTGGAGTTCTGCAACCCTCAGGTTTGAATTTCTCGCAATAGTTTCAAGTTTTTTCAATTTTTCCTCAAGCTCTTTTTCCCTTTTTTTTAATTCTTCAAGCTCCTTTTCTAATTTCTTTTCCTCTTCCTCTTGAAATATTCCCTCTTTGTTTTCATTTTTTACTTCCTTTTCCTCCATTTGAATTACCTCCTGTTTAAGATTTATTTATCACTTCCCACTCAGTAATAAGTTGTTTTCCTCTAATAAAATGGCTTCTTAATCTTAAATGTAATAAATTTTTCAATTTTTTAAAACCTTCTCCTCCTACCAAAGTAGGTACGTTTTCTCCCCCCACTATTACCGGAAGATGAATAAGCCTTATTTCATCAACAATTCTTCTCCTTACAAATTCCCAGTTTATTGAAGCTCCTCCTTCAACCATCAGGGATTTTATTCCCCTTCTAAAGAGTTGTGGAAGCAGAATATCAAAGTCTACAAGTTCATCCCCCGCTATGATAACCTCAGCGCCCTTTTCCTTAATTTTTTCTATTTTTTCCTTGGGAGCCCTTTCGGTTGTAGCTATTATGGTAGGAGCTTCTTGGACATTTAAGACATTGGAATCGAGGGGAACGTTTGCTGTTGAACAGGGAATTATTCTTACAGGGTTTTTCCCTTTTGCATACCTTACGGTAAGGCTGGGATTATCGGTTCTTACGGTTTCACAACCGACCATTATCCCGTCAACTTTAGCTCTTATCTCGTGGAGATATTTGTAAGCTTCTTCGTCCATAAGACTCATTAATTCCTTAGAGGAGGCTCCTCTGTAGAGGGTAAGTTTCCCATCAACACTTACTTCGGAAACTATAATTACGTAAGGTCTTTCCATAATCACAATTTTAAACAATCTCGGCTTTAAGAACGTCGTGCATATGAATAATACCTATCGGTTTGTTTTCTCTGTTCACCACTATGAGAACGGTAATGTTATGGTCTTCCATTTTTTTCAAGGCTGCAAGGGCAAGTTCATCGGGATATATGGTTTTTGGACTCTTTGTCATAACGTCTTTAGCAGTTGTACTTTCAAAACTTCCTCCCCTGTTTACAAAGCGTCTCAAATCTCCATCGGTAATTATTCCTACAAGTCTTCCTTTTTCATTTACAACGGCAGTAGCTCCGAATCCCTTAGCCGTCATTTCTATTATTACTTCTTTCATAGGAGTGTTTTCTTTGACAATGGGCATTTCTTCACCTGTGTGGTATAAATCTTTAACCAACCTAAGTTTTCTCCCCAAAGAGCCCGCAGGGTGCCTCAGGGCAAAATCTTTCTTTGTAAAACCTTTGAGTTGCATCACAACCATAGCCAGGGCATCACCTAGAACGAGAGTGGCTGTAGAGCTTGTTGTGGGGGCAAGATCTAGCGGACATGCCTCTTTGTCTATATTTAGTGTCAAGACTATATCACTGTGCTTTGCCAGGCTGGATTCGGGATTGTTAGTTATCCCTATTAAAGGAACCCCGTGCAGTTTTAAGTAAGGAACTATTGCAAGTACTTCCGAACTTTCCCCACTGTTGGATATAGCTATCACCACATCTTTTTTATCTATCAATCCCAAATCCCCATGGAGTGCCTCCGCGGGATGAAGAAATACAGAGGGAGTGCCTGTACTAGAGAAAGTAGATGCTATCTTTCTAGCAATATGTCCGGATTTTCCTATACCTGTAAGTACAACTTTTCCTTCACACTTAAGGATTAATAGGATAGCTTTGGAAAAATTTTCATCAAGAGAGGAACGAAGCCTTTCAAGGCCTCTTATTTCCTCCGAGATAATTTTTCTACCAAGCTCTAATATATCTTTTGGATCCATTCACTTGTTCTGGGATTTTTTGTAGTTTTCTATACCTTTTTTTATTTCTTCTATCGCATCCTGGATACCTTTCCAGTTTTCAACTTTCACCCATTTTCCGGGCTCAAGTTCTTTATAGTGTTCGAAAAAGTGTTTTATCTTTTCCCTGATAATCTCAGGTAGCTGGTCTACAGTTTTTATATTTGTGTAAGAAGGGTCTAATTTTTCATGGGGAACGGCTATTAATTTTGTGTCTATGCCCTCTTCATCTCTCATCTCCAGCATTCCTATAGGTCTGCACCTCATAACCGCTCCGGGAGTAACAGGTTCTCTGGAAATAACGAGGACATCCACAGGGTCTCCGTCATCTGCCAAAGTTTGAGGAATAAAGCCGTAATTGAAGGGATAATACATAGCGGTAAAAAGGAATCTGTCTACGAATATAACACCGCTATCCTTATCGAGCTCATACTTTATAGCACTTCCCTGGGGTATTTCAATAACCACGTATATGTCCTCGGGTGGATTTTTCCCCGGCGGTAAATCCTTATATCCCATTTCTCAAACCTCCGTTTATTATTTTAAAAGCTCTATTCCGGCTTCGAGTATTTTTTCCACTTTCTCTCTGGACGGGGCCTCTGCATAGACCCTAATGAGTGGTTCCGTACCAGATGGTCTCATAAGTAGCCAAGAATCATCTTCGAAGATTAACTTAATACCGTCAACAGTCTTCACTTCCCTAACAGTAAAATCTTTCAGTTTTTCCGGAGGATTGTTCCTAAGAGAACTTATTTTTTCCTTTACTTTTTCTTCTACTCTCAGGTCGATACGCTTGTAGTAGGCTTCTCCGAATCTTTTAAGAATTTCTTCAATTATTTGGGAAAGGCTTTTATCTTTGAGGCAAATAAGCTCCAAAATGTTGAGCGCCGAGAATATTCCATCTCTCTCCGGTAAATAATCGGGAATTCCATATCCTCCCGATTCTTCACCACCAAATATTACGTTTCCTTCCCTGAGGATTATCTCATTTATATTTTTAAATCCGACGCCTACTTCTTCCAACTGGACACCGAACTCTCTACATATCCTATCTGCCAGATAGGTAGTTGATACGGTTTTTACAACTTTCCCCCTTTTCCCTTTATTTTCAAGAATATGAAGAAGTAGCAAGACATAGATCAACTGGGTGTTTACGTAATTTCCCTTTTCATCTATAAGGGCTATTCTATCTCCATCACCATCATTTGCTATACCCAAATCCGCATTTAAAGCCTTTACTTTTTCCTTTGTAATCTCCATATACTTCTCTATGGGTTCAGGGGGATTGCCTCCAAATAAAGGATCTCTGTGTTTTCTGATATTTATAACGCTTACTTTTGTATCCCTCAGTATATATTCAAGGAGCCCTGAAGAAGTGCCGTGCATGGAGTCATGGACTATTAAGGTATCTTTTTCCTTCAAAAGTTCTAGGTTTATTAGATTTCTCAATTTTTCTACATAATGCTTTCTCACTTCGTGGAATTCGGGAGTAAATTCTTTTACCTGATAGCCACTGATATTACTGAGTTTTTCTTCCACCTTTTTTACAAATTCCGGAGTGGCTGAACCCCCGAAACTTTCCTTTATCTTATACCCGTTATAGGCTGGAGGATTATGGGAAGCTGTAATCATGACACCGCTTTCGTATCCCATATATTTAACTGCGAAGGAAACCATGGGGGTTGTACAAGCACTTCCGACCAGCTTTACCTCGAAGCCTTCTCCTTTAAATACGTCGTAAACAGCTTTGGCAAAGTCTTCCGAGAGGAAGCGCCAATCGTAACCTACTATAACCCCTTTTAAACCTTTTTCTTTTAAAACTTCCGCATGTGCCTTAGCTACTTTTCTTACATTTTCAAAGGTAAAATCTTCTGCTATCCTTGCCCTCCACCCGTCCGTTCCAAACTTTATCATAGTACTCTATTCTAAATTTTTTAAGATGTACCTGGAAAAGAACTTCCCTTTAAAGGAACTTACAACTATAAGAGTAGGCGGAACTGTAAAATTTTACGCGGAACCATCGAGTTTGAAAGAGCTCAAAAATTCTATAGAGTTCTCTCAAAAAAGGGATATACCCCTGTTCATCTTAGGGAAAGGCTCAAATACCATATTCGGGGATATAAGAGGCTTGGTGGTAAATACGAGAAGGTTAAAGGGAATATCCGTTCGTGAAGGGGATAAGGAAGTTCTTGTAGAGTGTCTTTGTGGAACTCCTCTCAGGGATATTATTAGACTTTCTCTAAGGGAGAAATTAAAAGATTTCTACAAACTTCTGGGTTTTCCCGCAAG
>DQTK01000061.1 GCA_015662815.1 Aquifex aeolicus
CCATTTAGATTGTCAATGAATGGGATTAAGTTAATAGCTTGTTCTTCGAATAAAGCTCTATCAGAAGAAATTGCGGCTTACTTAGGATTAAGATTAACCGATATTTTAATTACCACTTTTTCCGACGGAGAAGTAAGGGTTCAAATTAACGAAAGTGTAAGAGGTTATCACGTATACGTAATAGCTTCCTTGTCAAATCCGGTTAATCACAACATAATGGAACTTCTTCTCACCATTGATGCCATAAGACGTTCATCTCCTAAGGAAATTACAGCGGTAATTCCTTATTACGCTTATGGTAGACAAGATAGGCAAGATAGGCCAAGGACTCCCATAAGTGCAAAGGTAATGGCGGATCTCTTGCAGAAAGTTGGAACCGATAGAGTAATAGCTGTAGATCTTCACTCTCCTCAGATTCAAGGGTTCTTTGATATACCGGTGGAACATCTAACAGCGATTCCCGTTTTACATGACTATATAAGGAAAAATTTAGTTCTCGAAAACCCGATTGTGGTTTCTCCTGATGCTGGTGGTGTTAAAAGGGCAAGAGACCTTGCCAATAGACTCGGTTGTGGAATCGGCGTAATACTCAAAAGAAGACCCGAGCCTAATAAAGCTGAAGTGATGGATGTAGTAGGAGATTTAGAGGGTAAGGACGCGATAATAGTTGATGATATTATAGATACAGCAGGAACACTTACAGCTGCAGCAAATCTTCTGATGAATAAAGGAGTAAAAAGAGTAATAGCTTGTGCTACCCATGGGATATTCTCAGGTCCTGCAATAGATAGGCTTAATAGTTCCCCAATAGAAAAGGTTATAGTTACGAATACACTCCCCGTTTATGAAAAGAAATTCAATAAACTCGAAATAGTCTCTATAGCTCCTCTAATCGGAGAAACTATCAGAAGGGTGCGCGAAGGCTCATCTGTTAGTTCCCTCTTCAGCTGAAGCCGATGAATGAAAATTGTCCTAAATGTGGTTCTCTTCTTGTAGTAGTTGAGTGTTGTGGGGGTGGTATTTGGTTCTGTGAGAAGTGTAACGAATATTACTACTACGGAGAATTACTGTCCGAAGAAGAAGTTATAGGTGAAACTCTTCACCTGGATGATTCTCAAGAAAATAATCAGCAACAATCTTAGGGTCTTCCCCTGAAACAATCCTGTAGACTGCTGTACATATCGGGGCGTGAATTTTCTTTTCTTGAATTATCTTATAGATTGCTTTTGCTGTCTTAACACCCTCCACAGTTTGGGATATTTCCTTTAAGGCTTCCTCTACCGTATAACCCTTTCCGAGAAGTATTCCGAAGGTTCTATTCCTTGAAAGGTCTGAAGTAGCTGTAAGGATTAAATCTCCAGCTCCAGAAAGCCCGAAGAAAGTTTCCCTTTTTCCTCCGAGGGCTTCTCCTATCTTTGCAATTTCGTGAATTCCACGGGTAATTATTGCAGTTCTGGCATTGTACCCGTAACCTAAACCATCCGATACTCCTACAGCTATAGCTATGACATTTTTCAAGGCTCCGCCGAGTTCAACTCCTGCTACGTCATCATTTAGATATACTCTAAAGTTTACAGAATTAAAAGCTTTTTGTAATTTAATGGCTATTTCCTTATTTTCATATGCCAAAACCACAGCTGTAGGAAGTCCCTTAGATACTTCCTCGGCAAAGGATGGTCCTGACAGTACAAAAAAGTTAAGTTCATTTTCGAATTCCTTAACTATTTCAGAAATTCTCTTAAGTTTTTTATAATTAATCCCTTTAGAAGCTGATATAAAGTTCTTACCTTTAATGTCTATATCCCCTACCACTTCCTCTATTACTTGAACCGGAAGAGCACAAATTATGTTTTCAAAGTTATAAATTTTCTTCAAATTTGTAGTCCCTTTGACATTTTTAAGATAAATTCCCTCAACATAAGGATGTATTCCTTCATTTATTTTTCTAATAACTTCCTCATTCACGTCGTAAACCAAAACATCATGACCTAATCTACCTAAATGTACAGCAAGGGCTGTTCCCCACCTTCCTGCTCCCAATACAAAAAATTTCATAGCTGAAGCTAATATTATAAAACTTGAAATTTTACTTATAAAAGCTTAGATTAATGTTAGCACTCAATTTGTAATTCTAAAAATCTTTTAATATTACCTGCATAAAAATTAAAAAAAAACTTGAAAAGGAGGTGAGAATGGGTAGAAAAGTTAAATACATTATTGACCTAAAATTTATAGACCAGCTTCCTGAAAAGAAGAAAGAGGAGCTCAAAGAAGTTACTGAAAAGTTTGCTTTTAGAACAAATACCTACTACAACTCTTTAATCAACTGGGACGATCCTAATGACCCTATAAGGAAAATTGTTATACCCACTATGGAAGAGCTTGAAGTATGGGGCAAACTGGATGCTTCCAACGAAAGCAAATATATGAAAGTTCACGGTTTAGAACATAAATATCCGGATACAGCACTCTTATTGGTTACGGATGTTTGCGGTATATACTGCAGATTTTGTTTTAGAAAAAGGTTATTTATGAATGACAACGATGAGGTTGCAAGAGATGTCTCAGAAGGGCTGGAATACATTAGAAATCATCCTGAAATAAACAATGTTCTACTCACCGGTGGAGACCCATTAGTTCTTGCAACTTTCAAATTGGAGAAAATCTTGAAGGCTTTAGCGGAAATTCCCCACGTGAGAATAGTAAGAATAGGCTCTAAAATGCTTGCGGTAAATCCCTTCAGGATTATTGATGACCCCGCACTTCTTGAACTTTTCAAATGGTTTAATACCGAAACGGGAAAAAAGCTCTACCTAATGAACCACTTCAACCATCCCAGAGAGTTAACTGACGAAGCTAAGAAGGCTATAGAACTCGTTCAGAAGACCGGAACAACTTTAACCAACCAAACACCTATTCTTAAGGGGATTAACGACGACTTTGAAACCTTAAAAACTTTACTGGAGGAACTTTCTTTCACAGGAGTACCCCCTTACTATCTATTCCAATGTAGACCTACTGCTGGAAATAAAGCATACTCTACTCCCATAGAGGAAACGATTGACCTTGTAGAAGCAATAAGATCTGAAGTATCGGGACTTGCTGCAAGGGTAAGGTACGTAATGTCCCACGAAACCGGAAAGATAGAAATCTTAGGAAAAACGGATGAACTTATTTTCTTCAGATACCATAGGGCTGCAGCTTCGGAAAATAGAGGCAAATTTATGATATACAAGAGAAATCCTGAGGCACACTGGTTCGACGATTATAACGAACTGGTGGGTGAATACAAGGTTACCCTTTTGGAAGTTTCTTAATCTTTCTGTTGCTTCTCCTTCTTAAATCCTTTTGAATAGATATAATTTAAATTCATTATGGAGTTTTATCCCCTACATTTACTTCTTTCCCGCTTGGAGGAAGAAATAGAATTTCAACAAAGAGTTACAACCACTTATCTCGTAGGTGCTCCTAAGTATTCCCCGGAAACTGTTGCAAGTATACAAGAAACAATAAGAAGAATAAGTGCAGATATAAAGCTTATATCCTTGATTATCGGAGAGCTCGAAGAAATTCAGGAAAAGGATATAAAGGAAGAAGTCCTTATTCTATCTTCCGAAAGCCTTTCCCTCGTCTCTTTACTCCTTCCGGCTGTAGAAAGGTATGCACCCTTTTTTCTTGAAAATTTAAGAATAGAAAATAAACCTATTTTGGAAAAGCTTGAAGAGATTATTGAAGAAATAGAAAATGCTTTAGAAAAGTTGGAATTATCCTCTTCCCGAGAAATTATCAAAACCCTTGAGAACTTAGCTCAGTCTCTGGAAGTTTCGCTTGTAGTGGGGGAAAAGATTATTGAAAGAGAAGCGTGAAATAATTTGTAAAAAATCATATCAAATGAAAATTGTTCTCAATATATTATACCTCTTGGAGGGCTATAAAAATGGTGAAGAAAAGTATTCCCATTGTGGACTTTCTTCAAAATACTAAAGGTTCTATCTTAATTCTTACCCATGAAAATCCCGATGGAGATTCCCTGGGAAGCGGTATTGCCCTTTACAAGTTTCTAAAAAAGAAAGGTAAGGAGGTTTATATAGGCTCTAAAGACGGAGTTCCCCACTTTCTCGATTTCCTTCCGGGAGCCGAAGAGGTTATAAAACCCGGTAATAAGTTTTACGATATCGGAATAGTTGTTGATGCTTCGGGATTTTACAGGGTAGGTACCGAAGTAAAAGTAGGAAAAAAGATAAGAATAGACCACCATATCGGTGGAGATTTTTACGGAATTTATGACTATATAGACCCTACAGCACCTGCAACAGCCGTATTGATTTATGAAATTATCAAAGCCTGGGATGAAACT
The DNA here is from genome assembly GCA_015662815.1 of Aquifex aeolicus. Classification (GTDB taxonomy): domain Bacteria; phylum Aquificota; class Aquificia; order Aquificales; family Aquificaceae; genus Aquifex; species Aquifex aeolicus_A. The sequence goes on from DQTK01000061.1 coordinate 4,358, forward strand.
GCAATAGATAAGGAAATCGCTACGTGTATATATACTGGACTTGCCACGGATACCGGCTTTTTCAGATACTCCAATACGGATGAAAGGACCTTCGAATTAGCAAAGGAACTTGTATATTATGGCGCAGATCCCTATTACGTCTATACCATGTTCTCAGAACGGGAAAGTATTAATAAGATGAAACTTATAGCTAAAGTCCTTGACACCCTGCAACTCCATGAAAACGGAATTGTTGCCGGAATAACGATATTTAAAAGGTTTCTCGAGGAAACTGGTACGACATATGAAGATACGGAAGGACTTGTAAACTATCCTAGATCCATAGAAGGTGTTAGGGTGGCTTATGCCATTACGGAGAAACCAGAAGAAGGTATATGGAAGGTGTCCCTGAGGGCAAAGGGTAATGTCAACGTAGGTAAAATAGCCGAAAGGTTGGGAGGTGGAGGACATAAATACGCTTCCGGAGCAAAGATAAAGGCAAATTCTTATGAAGAAGCGATGAATAAACTTCTATCTGCGATAAGGGAAGAATTAAAAACTCAAAAGGTTTACACCTGATGGCTCTGTTCGGAGCTCACGTTTCCGCTTCCGGTGGTATTACAAAAACCTTTTTAAGGGCAAGAGAGATAGGGGCTGAAGTGTTTCAATTTTTTCTGCGGAGTCCCAGGGTTTGGAAGTGGAAGGGGGTAAATGAAGAAACCAAAAAGATATTCATGGAAAAATTAAAGGAGTTTAATGCCCCGGTAGTAGTTCATGCACCTTACCTTCTTAACCTTGCTTCTCCCAAGGAAGATTTAAGAAAAAAATCAATAGAGGTTTTCCTTGAGGAGCTTAGGTTTTGCGACGAAGTAGGTATCCATTATTACAACTTTCACCCGGGAACAGCAACAGGTATAGACGAGGAAGAGGGGTTAAAAAAAGTTATAAAATCTCTTGAGGAAATTTTTTCTCAGTACTCACCGAAGTTTACAACAGTTTTATTGGAAAACACTGCGGGAGAAAAGGGAGATATAGGAAAGAATATTTCGGAATTGGGAAGAATTATAAAGTGTTTCGACGGTGTAAAACTGGGAATATGTCTTGATACATGTCATGCTTTCGCCTACGGTTATGAGATAAATACAGAGAGGGGTTTTGGTGAATTTAAAAGAGAGATTGAAAAAACTGTAGGTTTTGAAAGCATTAAAGCAATACATGCCAACGATAGTAAAGTTCCACTAGGAGCAAGGAAGGACCGACATGAACACATAGGAAGGGGTTATATAGGGTTTGAAGGTTTTAGGAATCTCCTGAAAGATGAATACTTTTCAACGCTTCCCTATTACCTCGAAACACCTAAAGAAGGAAATATGGACATCGTAAATCTGAAAATTTTAAGAAAAATATATTCAGAATAGGGTGGTTTGTGTTGTGGTTTTGAAAACTCTATCCACTTCTTTCAAGAGACTTTTCATCTCAAGTTCCTGAAGCTTTTGCTTAAGCTTTATAAAATCCGGCTTTTGGAGTTTAAGGTCTTCCTCAGATACATCTATATCAATGTCTGTATAGAGCTTTACTAATTTGTAGGAAAGCTCAAGCTCTCTTTTATCTGCTTCCGGATACTGCTTTTGAAACGATTCCCAATTTTCCAGAATATTCTCAACATTTCCGAACCTCTCCAGAATGTTTATAGCGGTTTTAGGGCCTATTCCCCTTATTCCGGGAATATTGTCCACTTTATCTCCAACCAAGGCAAGGTAGTCGGGAATATTTTGAGGTTTTACACCGAATTTTTCTACTACCTTCTTTTCATCAAACACTTCCTCGTTCATAGGGTTTATCACGATAACTTTATCGGATACAAGCTGTAGCAAATCTTTGTCAGGAGAGTAAATTTTTACCCTGAAAGATTTATCGGAAAACTTTTTTGCGAGAAATGCTATTATGTCATCCGCTTCGTATCCGGGAACTTCAAAAACAGGAATGCCTGCCAATTTTAGGATTTCCTTCAAAACCGGTATTTGAATCTTTAGAGGGTCAGGTGTTTTTGGTCTTTGCTTTTTATACTGGGTGTATAAGACTTGCCGTTTTGTTTTTGCTGGAGCGTCAAAGACTACAACAAGGTACTCGGGTTTTTCCTTTTTTATCAAGGCAAAAATCATTCTAAGAAAGCCGTATATCGCGTTTGTGGGAAAACCTTTACTCGTTGAAAGATTTGGTAGAGCAAAAAAGCCCCTGTATACAAAAGAAGAACCGTCCAATATATAGAGGGGTTTTCTCATATCAAACACCTTTAAAAAGTCTCTTTAAATCTTCATGAAAACTTTCAAATTTTTTAACTTTTTCACTTTCCTCTAAGTTATCTTTTCCTATAACGTATGTTCTGTCTATATCTATTTCCGCTATTGCTCTTCCCTTTTTAGCTGGTTTTTTTATTGCTAAGTCTCCATCTTCATCGAGGGTAATAAATAAGATTTTTATATCCTTGGTAATTTTATCCATTTTCAGTTTTATACTCCAGTAGGCGGTCTGAGTTACTCTCTCCCTTAGTGTTGCCTTTGAAGAAATTATCGCAAGTGGTTTGCAATCCTTGGTGTATATTATCAAATCACAATCAGGCATATGTAAGCCAAATTCCCCG